>DATCRN010000097.1:0-5360 GCA_036568945.1 Alphaproteobacteria bacterium
GAGCAAGGTTTGCCGCTGTATCAATATATCGGTGGTGTGCACGCGCACATTACGCCGGTGCCGATGATGAACATTATCAACGGCGGCGCGCATGCCGATAACGGCATCGATTTCCAAGAGTTTATGATTTTGCCCGTCGGCGCGGAAAGTTGTACCGAGGCGATCCGCTGGGGATCCGAAGTTTTTCACACGCTGAAAAAATTATTATCCGCCGATGGTCACAACACCAATGTGGGTGACGAGGGTGGTTTCGCGCCGGATTTGAAATCGGCAGACGAAGGTGCATCCTTTATCATGAAAGCCATTGAAACCGCGGGTTATAAGCCGGGTGAGCAAATCGCCTTGGGCTTCGATGTCGCCTCAACTGAATTCTACAAAGACGGCAAATACAACATGGAAGGCGAAGGTAAAGTGTTTTCGTCTGACGAGATGATCCGTTTCTATGAAGGTCTTTGTTCCAAATATCCGATCGTATCCATCGAAGACGGTTTGGCGGAAGACGATTGGGATGGTTGGGTGAACCTGACCCGCGCCATGGGCAACAAGGTGCAATTGGTCGGCGATGATTTGTTTGTCACCAATGTGAAGCGCCTGCGTGACGGCATTCAGAAAAAAGCCGGCAACGCAATTTTGCTGAAAGTAAACCAAATCGGGTCCCTGTCAGAAACGATGGCATCCGTCGAAATGGCTAAACGCGCATCGTATGGAACAGTCATGTCGCACCGCTCTGGTGAAACCGAAGATGCGTTTATCGCAGACTTGTCGGTAGCCACCAATTGCGGCCAAATCAAAACTGGGTCTTTGTCCCGTTCCGATCGTAACGCTAAGTACAATCAGTTGATCCGTATCGAGGAAGAACTGGGGGATACTGCCGTGTACGCGGGTAAATCGATTCTGCGCAGTTAATGACATAACGCCAGATTTTTACCCCACTGGAATTGTTGTTAGTGCTGACATAGGTTGATGGTCTTCACCAACCAAAGTTAGGAGCTACCCTATGAAACTTTTCCAAGCAGTTTTTATGGCCGCCTTGGCCGTGTTTGTATCGGCCTCAGCTGCTCAAGCAGGCACACCAAGAGAAGATTTTAATGCTAACCAAGTCGGAACCGACAGTTCTGTGACGCTTTTGCAAAACCGTGGCAACACATATCAAGAAGTTACATATGAAGGTAATCGCAAAATTATCACGACCTACAAAGCTGTCGGCACGCGCAAAGTGGGCCTGGTTGGCAAAGAGCCTTATGGTCTTCAGCGCAATACCAATCTGACAGACGGTGGTAATTACTACACCCAAGACGGTGTGCGCTATTTCCGTGACAGCAAAAGCCTGGATGTCGAATATCAGGGTTCGTTCAACGACTAATATCCCGAACGAGTCAGAAAGGAAGGGCCCGCGTATGTTCGCGGGCTTTTCTATTGAGTCCAAAACAGGAACGAATTGCGGCTTCGCGGGCAATGTGAATCTGTCATAATTTCAAAAGTTTGAGTCTTTTGAATCACTTGGACCTCATGGGTGAGTTGTCGAATCAAAAAGGTTTTGACGACAACGAATCACCCGTGATTCCATTGTTATATGAAACATCGTCTTATGAAGTTCCACCACGACATGCTCAAGATGCTCCCGATCGTTATGATGGGCCTATTCCTCGGCTGGTGCGGTTATTACCTTGTTTTCGGCACGGGCAGCGTATTTGCGCTCAAGACGATGAAGATCCAAGAACAGCAATTACAAGCGCATTTGGACGAGATGCGAACGAAGCGCGAAGGTATGGAAGCCAAGGTTACGCGTCTGCGTCCTGGGTCTCTGGACTGGGACATGGTTGAAGAACAAGCAATCATATCCTTAGGCGAAATGCCTAAAGACACTAAGGCCGTCAAAATGTAGGCGATTAGTACGTGTAAGCCGTCATAATTTGCGGGCCGATGGTCGGTGTGAGTTTACCGCATTCATGTAACTCAATCATATTTCCGACGTAACGGTTTGCATCGCAATACGCGTGTTTTTGATTGCCACGCGGTGCCGCAAGAAACGCATGCAGAGCACGTAAGGATTTCGATTTTTCTTGAGCTGTTGGCGTGCGTTGCAATGTCCCGACAACGAATTTAAGGCTGCGGGCCTGGGCCATGACTTCATCTGAAATGTTCATGCCTTTTTTGCCGACCAAAGCAGGTCCGAAAACACGACGCGCGAACGTATGTGCGCTTAAATGATGAACCTTCATTTCCACGGATGCCATTTTAAGTCCCTTTCGAGTTTGATAGGGGACCATAGCATTGCGTTATGACAATAGTCAAATAGCGCAGCTTTTTACCCTAAAACCTTAACTTTTTGCTGGATTGTGCACCGCACCCTATGGCACGTTCCGCCCGTAAGAAAACGGGAGCTTTAAAGACGTGGGAACCGTGTCCAAAATCAAAAACGATAAATCAAAATCCATTTCCAATACGCGCACTTTGCCGGAAGCTGCAGAACTGCAAAAGCTGTTCCGCAACATGTTGCTTATTCGCCGCTTTGAAGAGAAGGCGGGGCAGCTTTACGGCATGGGTTTGATCGGTGGTTTCTGTCACCTGTATATCGGCCAAGAAGCAATCGTGACGGGCATTCAATCCGTTCAAGAACCGCAAGATACCGTCATCACCACATATCGCGATCACGGGCACATGCTCGCGTGCGGTATGGATGCCAAAGGCGTGATGGCAGAACTAACAGGCCGTAGCGGTGGTTATTCGCGTGGTAAGGGTGGATCGATGCACATGTTCTCCGCCGAAGCAAAATTCTACGGCGGTCACGGGATTGTGGGCGCATCCGGCAGCTTAGGCACTGGTATGGCATTTGCGCACAAATACTCGGGTGATAACGGCGTTGCTGTGGCTTATATGGGTGATGGTGCTGCCAACCAAGGTCAAACGTTTGAGTGCTTGAACATGGCGGCGCTGTGGAAACTCCCGGTGCTCTACGTCATTGAAAACAACCAATACGGTATGGGTACAGCCGCATCGCGTCATGCTGCTGGCGAGCTTTATAAACGCGGGGAGCCGTTTGGTATTCCCGGTGAAAAATGTGATGGTCACGACGTGCTGGAAGTTCAAGCGGTCGCGCGCCAAGCGCTTGATTACGTACGTTCGGGCAAGGGACCATACGTGCTGGAAATGAATACATATCGTTTCCGTGGTCACTCGATGTCCGACCCCGGCAAATACCGCACCAAGGAAGAGCTTGATAAAGCGAAAAACGAACGCGACCCGATCGAAATCTTGCGCAAAATCATGATCGACCAAGCTGATTTCAGCGAAGACGATTTCAAGCCGATCGAAAAAGAGGTGAAGCAGATTGTTAATGAATCTGCCGACTTCGCACAGCAATCGCCGGAACCACATCCGGATGAACTCTGGACTGACATCCTTAAACCTGTTGAGGGCCAATAATCATGGCAACGAACATTCTTATGCCCGCGCTTTCACCCACGATGACCGAGGGTAAACTCGCCAAATGGACGAAAAAAGAAGGCGATAAAGTAAAACCTGGTGAAGTGATCGCCGAGATCGAAACCGACAAAGCCACGATGGAAGTCGAAGCGGTTGATGAAGGCATTATTGGCAAGATCCTGATCCCTGCCGGTACGGAATCCGTTGCCGTGAATACTGCGATTGCGATGCTGCTGGAAGACGGTGAAAGTGCTGATAACGTTGAAATCCCGGGCGCATTACTGGCTTGCGGCCGTCCTGGCCTTTCGGCGGATGCACCGCAATCGCCTGTTGCCGTTGTGCAAGCCACGGTGGCTGGTTCGCGTGGCGCAGCGATTGCCAATCGTGATGTCTTAAACGCGCAGGGCGTTATTATCGAGCCGCCGGTGTTCGATGAATCTCGCTACACCAAAAATGCGCAAACGATGACGGTGCGTGAAGCTTTGCGCGCGGCACTGTCCGAAGAAATGCGCAGCGATGAAGACGTGTTTATCATGGGTGAAGAAGTCGCGCAGTATAACGGCGCGTATAAAATCACGCAGGGCATGTTGGATGAATTTGGTCCAAAGCGCGTCATTGATACACCGATTACCGAGCATGGTTTTGCTGGTATCGCCGTGGGCGCCGCCTTCCGCGGATTGAAGCCCATCGTCGAATTTATGACGATGAACTTTGCAATGCAGGCGATTGATCACATCATCAATTCCGCTGGTAAAACGCTGTATATGGCAGGTGGTCAACTCGGTTGCCCCATCGTCTTCCGCGGTCCGAACGGTGCCGCTGCACGCGTGGGCGCACAGCACAGCCAATGCTACGCATCCTGGTACGGTCATATTCCTGGCCTGAAAGTCGTATCGCCCTGGTCTGCAGCAGATGCCAAAGGTTTGATGAAAGCCGCTATCCGCGATCCAAACCCGGTTATCGTCCTTGAAAACGAAATCATGTACGGCCAGTCCTTCGAGTGCCCCGTTGATGACGATTTCGTCGTGCCGATCGGTCGCGCGCGTATCGAACGTGAAGGTACGGATGTTACGATCGTCGCATTCTCCATCATGGTCGGTAAAGCGATGCAGGCAGCTGAGAAATTGGCTGAGGCTGGCATTAGCGCAGAAGTCATCAACCTACGTACCATTCGTCCGTTGGATACTTGGACAATCCTTGAGAGTGTCAAGAAAACGAATCGTATCGTGACGGTTGAAGAAGGTTGGCCGTATGCTGGTATCGGATCGGAAATCGCAGCGGTCGTAAACCAACATGCGTTTGATTATTTAGATGCACCAGTGGAACGCATACACGCAAAAGACGTTCCGTTGCCCTATGCTGCGAACCTAGAAAAACTCGCGCTGCCGCAAGTCGATGACATCGTCGAAAAAGTAAAAGCAGTTTGCTACAGATAACAAAAAAGCCCCGGAAAACCGGGGCTTTTTTAATGTTTATATAATTAAGCAGCTTGCGCTTTCGGTGCAGCAGCGGCTGCGCGGCGTGCCATGTTGCTTGCGATCACAGCGGCGATTTCCAAACCCATTTGGTGATTGAAATCTTCACCTTTGCGGCGCAGACGCGTCGTGATGCCCAACTTATCAATCTGACGTTGGCTGATCATTTTCAATTTTTTCGCATCCATAACCATGGCGCCGGACACGCTGGTCGTGTTCGCTTTAGCAAAGCGGGCTGCCAAAACACCACGAGCCATATCCTCAGAATTATATTTGCACATCTTGAAATCCCCTTAGCGTGCAGCCAGAACGCGGTTCACAGCTTGCACAATGTGCGGCGCGAAACCGGATGTTTGACCTTCGCAGATTGCTTTTGCGGTTTTCACCGGGCAGCCCGCTGCCGCGGCGACTTGTTCAAAACTGATTTTGGCGACCGGTTTTGTGTGACCGTTGTTGTTG
>DATCRN010000098.1:0-11257 GCA_036568945.1 Alphaproteobacteria bacterium
GATTTTTCGGTTTCTACCAAACGGATTGTATTGTGGATTTTATAAGCGGGTGTGAGTGGATCGACGATTTTAAACCCGGCAAATCCTGAGGTTGCATGATTGGCTTTAGGTTGGGCGTAGGCGTAAACGATGTAGGTGAAGTTAGGCATGGAAACGACCTCCCGTAAACAATGGACTAGAATCCCTTATACGGCGTTCGTTTTTTCAAATGCAATTTTTTAAAAGGCGAGCTTTAGATTTCTACTGGATAACCATCTGGACCCTTTTGGTCGTCTTCACATCGCGCCACTCCACCTTGCGGGTCAGGGTAATCTCGCCGGTGTAGGTTCCTTGGCGCCAGCTGGCGTATCCCCGCGTGCGGCTCACATTGATCGGTGTCTGTGTTTCATCCGCGTTGGCAGTGATGTCGCGGTATTCAAAGGTGCGGCCACGCGGGTCACGCAAGCGCACTTCGATGCGGTCACCGGTGCGCACACCTAAGATCATAGCCCACAAATTCATATCCATTTGCTCGCGGTCCATGACCGGACTATGGACGCCAAGACCTAATTTCAGCGCCTTTGTGGTAATGGGCGCTGGGGAAAATCCCATGCTGACCACCGTGGCACCTTGGTATTCTTTAAAGACATCAGGCAGGGGGATCATCGGCCGCTGCTTCCAACCGCACCCTTCCAGATCGGACATCGAGCTGATGGGATCAACAAACAGGCCGGATGATTGCATCGAAAAACCAAGCTGCGGCCAAAACGCGACACCGGATTGTCCAACTTGTCCGATCGTATCGCCCGCTTGTACATGGTCGCCCTTTTTGACGCGGATGGAGTCTTTGCGCAGATGGCAATAGGCGGACTGAAGGCCGCCGCCATGGTCGATGACAATGCCATTTCCGCAATTGGGAGTGCCGCGCTTAAGATCGCTTTTGGATGTCGCAACCAAATCTTCAATGCCGTCCTTTGCGTCGATCACTTTGCCGGGGCGCGTGGCTAGAACGTCAATGCCCTGACGCAGAGATTGTAAATCAGCAAGACCAATGCGCAGTGTTCCGTCACCGTCATTGGCAGCAGGACCGCACGCATAATCCCTAGCCGACCCTTCGGCCTTATCCAGATCGGGGTAGGATAAAATATAGCAACTGACGCCCGGATTGCAGGCAATAGGGAATACAGCCTCCTGCGCAAGCGCCGGAAAGCTTAGGAAAAGGGCCAAAAGGGTCAAGGACAGGCTTTTCACGGCCATAAGTTTAACCTAATGTTCCGGTACGAGAAATATGGATGATTACCTTATTTGACCGCGCCTCCCGCCCGCTGATTAAGCGGATTTTGAAGACCTATGTCCGGCCGTATACCGGCTGGGTCGTCCAGGCCATGATTTGGATGGTCGTGGGCGCAGCCATGAGCGCAGTGTTTGCGAGCCTTATCCAACCTGTTTTGGATGACATCCTCATCAACCACAAACGTCACTTGGTCGTCCCGGTCGCTGCTGGTTTATTTATCTGTTTCGTCTTGCGTGGTGTATCCGGATATCTAAACACCGTTTTGATGAATAAGACGGGCCAGCATATTGTCTCCGATATTCAGAATGATGTGTTCTCCCATTTGATGACACTTGATGTCGGCTATTTTCACAAAAATGCATCCGGTACTCTTTTGTCGCGTATTACCGCTGACACAGGTGTCATGCGCATGGCGGTTGCGGAAGGTCTTACCAATCTTGGCAAAAATTCGCTGACCTTAGTTCTCTTGATCGGGGTCATGTTCTGGCGCGATTGGGGCTTGGCGCTCGCAGTCTTCGTCATCTTCCCAATCACGGCTGTGTTTATTTCCAAACTCGGCAAACGCTTGCGCAAAGTCTCTACACGCACGCAAGAATCCATTGGTTTGATGTCCGCGCTTCTTACGCAAACCTTCCAAGGCATTCGCCAGGTGAAAGCCTACGGCCGCGAAGATTTTGAAGCGCGCCGCATGGAAGGAAAATTCGATGATGTGCGTGACCTCAACATTAAAAACGTAAAAATCGGCACGCTGAATACGCCGGTCAATGAAATTCTGGCAGGGCTTTGCATGTGCGGCCTTGTTCTTTATGGCGCGCAACAATCACGGCTGGGACATTTGTCGCCTGGTGAACTGATGTCCTTCATCACGGCTTTTTTACTGTCGTATGAACCGATGAAAAAAATCGCCAAGGTGAACAATACACTGCAAATTGGCCTTGGCGCCGCATCGCGTGTGTTTGAAGTGTTGGATACGCAGGCGCGTATTCCAACGACGGGCGGCGAAAAACCGCCCATCACCGTATACGATGTTGCCTTCGAGAATGTTGAATTTTCTTATACAGGTGACGATGACCGCGCTTTGAACGGCCTATCCTTTAATGTCCAGCCGGGGCAGGTAACTGCGCTTGTTGGACCGTCAGGCGGCGGCAAATCTACTGTGCTCAATCTACTGCTACGCTTCTATGATCCGCAAAGTGGAAACATCAAAGTAGGCGGCCACGATATTCGCAGTCTCGATCCATCCTACTTGCGCGCGCAAATGGCATTGGTATCACAAGACATCACTATCTTTGATGATACGGCGCTTGCCAACATCGCCTACGGTCGCGGTGGTGCATCGGAAATAGAAATCATGCAAGCGGCAAAGGCAGCGCACGCGCACGAATTTATCACAGGTTTGCCGGATGGATACAACACGCGCCTGGGTGAAAACGGCGTGGCACTATCGGGCGGTCAGCGTCAGCGTATAGCTTTGGCGCGTGCTTTCTTGAAAAACGCGCCGATCCTTCTCTTGGACGAGGCAACATCTGCTCTTGATGCAGAATCGGAAGCTTTGGTTCAAGAATCGCTCAATGCCTTGCAAAAAGGGCGGACAACCTTGGTTATTGCCCACCGCCTATCGACCATTTTACATGCGGATAACATATTATTGGTTGAACGCGGCCGTGTGGCGGAGCAGGGAAATCATGCTAACCTGCTGGCTAAAGGCGGGCTTTATGCCGCGCTTTATGCCCGCAACCAAATCGCGGCATGACGATGAAGTATATTTGGATCTTAATCATGGCTGCTGGTCTTGCACTGACAACTGTTGCTTGTGCCGCTGATACTTTAGCGGACATTGCAATCGTCCGTGCAGACAACACTCAAATTCGTTTCAGTGTTGAATTAGCGCTCGATGCCGATGCGCAAGAGCAAGGTTTAATGTATCGCACTGATCTTGCTGAAAATCACGGCATGCTTTTCATCTATAAAAAAGCTATGCCGCGTTATTTCTGGATGAAGAATACATTGATCCCGCTCGACATCATTTTTTTTGGCCGCAAAAATGAAATCATCTTCATCGGGAATAACGCCAAACCCGAATCCTTAGACATTGTTGGACCCAAAGGCCAAGATGTCTGCACCGTCCTCGAAATCGGGGGTGGAGAAGCCAAACGCTTGGGCCTAGCCATTGGCGATCGCCTGATAGCCCAGCTACCTGATTGTAAATAAGGGAAAAATGGTCGGGGTGACAGGATTTGAACCTGCGGCATCCTGCTCCCAAAGCAGGCGCGCTACCGGGCTGCGCTACACCCCGCCAAAAAACGGATGCCAATCTCTACCCGAATAGATGATTTACAGCAAGTTGTTAGAAGGCTAAATTTACTTCCCATGAAAGCACGTATTTACCAGGTTTCGAAGTCAGCCACCCAGTCCGGACGGGGCAAAACCGCCCTTTGGATGCTGGAATACGAGCTGGAAAGCCAGCGTCGGCCTGAATCGCTCATGGGTTGGACAGCCTCAGACGACACGATGAACCAGGTCCGCCTTAAATTCGCCTCCCAGGACGAAGCGGTAGCTTTCGCCATCGCTAAAGGCATTGATTATACCGTGACCCCGGCCCAAAGCCGTATTGTCACGCCCCGCAACTATGTCGATAATTTCAAATATAGACCGGTTGCTGAAAAAGCGTCGAACGCTTGATCCTCGAAGGTCCCGTAGCTCAACTGGATAGAGCACCCGCCTTCTAAGCGGGCGGTTGCAGGTTCGACTCCTGCCGGGATCGCCAAGTTTAACTTAAGCGAAATGGATGATCGATTGTGTAACTGTTGGCGCGCAGATTGCTTTCGCGCATCTGTCGCCAACTGACAGGCTTTGCAATTGGTGCATCGGGTAGAGCGCGCGGCGAAAAGGCGCCAACCGCTGTCGTGCCGCGGCCATTGCGCAAGTAATCCAAATAGATTTTACCTTCGCGCTCCGATTTTTTGGCGGTGATCGTGTATTGGTCCGGTGCGACCTCTACAATCATCGCGGATAGTTTACGCGCAAAATGTCGAGCTTCCGCGTGTGTGATGAGGCTATCTAAAGGCACCGTTACATGGATCCCTTTGCTGCCTGTTAGTTTAACCCAGGGTTTGAATCCATCTTTGTTGAAGTAATCGCGCAGCTTTAGCGCCGTTTTAGTGATTTGCGGCCATTCAACGCCTGGACCAGGATCGAGGTCGAACACGATCTGATCCGCAAGCTCGATATTCTCGACCGTTGCATTCCATGGATGGATTTCGATTGCACCCATATCGACCAAGCCTTGTAGACCTTCAGCGCTGTCAATCCAAACCCGCGTTGATTTCTCTTTGGCCGCATTGATGTATTCAATCCGATGCACGGATGCAGGAATATCTGTGAACGCCCCGCGATGATAAGAGATATGCCCATTGTCTTCGCGTACCAGCGCCAACGGACGGCGGGTCAAATACGGCAAGGCATCGCCAGACACTTTGTCCCAATAGGCAGCCAGTTTTTTGCGGTCCGGCGCAACGGCTTTGATTTTTACAGGCGCCGCTAATTGTGGGATTTCATTCAATTCATGCCGAATACCTTTGAACGATGCCGCGCGGACTAATCCTTCGCCCGTGACTGAATTGACATTGATTTCAGCAAGCACGGTAGGTTCGACCCAAGTGGCTTTGGGCTTTTTGTAAGGGACATCGAGTGGCGATGTAGCGCGAACCAGCGGTGCTAATTGCGTGTAAAGATCTTTACGCGCCTGATTGGTATATCCAGTTGGTACTTTGCCGGCGTAAAGCAGTTTTCCATCCACGCGCTGGCCGATATACAGTGCTGCAACTTCGGGACCCTCTGCGCCCAGGCGCTCAATGAAGGCGATAATAGGGTAGGTCTCGCTCATACGGCATTTGATTTTCAGCCAATTTTCCGTACGAATGGATTCATAAGGCGCGTCTTTGCGTTTCGCGACAATGCCTTCCATATTGAGTTTGCAAGCCTGATCGAACAATTCCTGCCCGCGCTCGTCATAATGCTCCAAGTAAAATAGGCGGTCGGAGTTTTGACTATCCAAAAATGCCTTCAAACGCTTCTTGCGCTCAATCAGCGGCAGAGACCGTAAATCTTCACCGTTTAAATATAAAAGGTCGAAGGCGTGATAGGTAAGATTTTTGCCTTCCTCTGATGTTGCGCCGACCGCGCGTTGCATGCGTTGGAAATCCGATGTGCCTTCTTTGTTTATGACGGCAAGTTCGCCGTCCATGATAATGCTTTGCACGCTTAGGTTTTTGAGCGCAGCGGCGATCACAGGGAAGCGATGCGTCCAATCATTGCCAGTGCGTGTATAGACACGCACATCGTCACCATTCACATGCAGCTGTCCGCGATAGCCGTCATTTTTGACTTCATAAATCCAATCGCCACTGGGCGGAACCTTTTTGGACTCGGTCGGATGATTGGGCTCAATAAAGCCGGGATAGGGCGCTTTGATTTTGGACATCGGGGCAATCTAGGTTTTTAAAGTGCCCGAAATCCAGTTTTTTGAGTATGGGGACAAAAAAAGATCCGGAGATCTTTTCAGATGCTCCGGACAAACGGCGGTAATAGAGGGTGTGTACCTTCTGTATGATCCATTTGCGCAACTTTTGCAACCGAAAAAGCAACCAATCTCAAAAATTTTTGCCCGTATTTGCAACAGAGTGATTCATTTCTATTAATTCGTCAAGTATTGATTACTAATAAATGGTAAATGCACAATGTATTTTGATTACTTATATAAATAATACTACAGAATTACTTAAATAGAAGGTTAAAGAACCATTAATACTAGTCTTATCTGATCTGCTGACGATCGCTCCATTCCGTCCAAGACCCATCGAATACTGCTGTATTCTTGAGACCTGTTTGAAAAAACCCAAGTGCGAGGACGCAGGCGGTGACACCGGATCCACAAGACACGACCAGTTTTTTATCCGCCGCTGGCTGGTAATTTTTCAGAATCAATCCCAGCTGATCATCAGGCAGCATTCTTCCCATGGGATCGAGCAGTTGATTGAAAGGCAAGTTCGCACTGCCGGGAATATTGGTTGTAACGACATCGCCATCGATCGTGTGTGCCTTGGCATCAAACCGTTCGCGTCCGCGCGCATCGACAATTTGCTCTGCACCGGTTTCGCTGATCGTCTCAATCTCTTCAAAACTGCGATACAGATCTGCTTGAAACACAGCTACGAATTTTTCTGGGGCGTGTTCCGCAGCGGGACCATTCTCAAGGGGCAACCCGGCCATATGCCAGGCAGGTAATCCACCGTTGATCACGTGCACATTATCATGACCGAACACGCGGAACATCCACCACGCGCGTGCTGCGGCAAATGCAATGCCGTTTTGATCGTAGATGATTACATTCGTGTCGTTGTTGATTCCCATTGCGGACACGTCCGCGGCAAAAACATCTGCGCTCGGCAATGTGTGTGCATAGGGGGCATTTATATCTGCCACGGCGTCGATATCAAAAAACTGCGCGCCGGGAATATGTGCACGCTGGAATGATCCTTGCGGGTCAGGGACGCCATAACTGGCATCAAGCACAATGCTATTAGGGTTATTCAGTAATGTTTGTGCATCGGTAGCATTGATTAAAGCATTCATAGTATTCATCCTTGTTGCTGAGAATATAGGCGTATGTTGCGCTTTCGGAAAGTCTCGCCATCGTCGAGGAAAAGCGCTAGAGTTTTTCAATTATCAGTATTAATCAAATCTACATAGACATCTGTAACAATAATACTTGTTTTGAAGTCCAGCATAAGGACTAGGGGCGATTAGTTTTGACTACAGAGCCATTAAAAACTTCGTCGGTTTCAACTTCGAAAACCTCTGCTATACCACTTTATAAAAATCTTGCGCGCTCTGATGTTGCAAGTTTGCTTAATTTTTTGACGACCTGCCGTCGCGATCCCACTAAATGGTCGTTTTTCCATGTCGCAATCAAAAGTCATAGCCAGATGACGCTGGATGAAGCGTATCAGTTGCTTGACCAGAATTTGATGCACAATAATCCAGTCTTTCTAAAAATGGATGACCGAAATGAAGTTCTGGTTGTGTGCAGTACGGATACATCGCAACCGTTTAGCATGATAGAAAATGTAACCAGTCAGGCGATTGCATCAAAAAGCGCTTATCTGCAAAGCAATACGTTGTCCGATCGTGGCATCGAGCAATTGGGAAAAATTTTAGAACCTGTTTTGCCAACAGGCGATATGGCTTCGCAAATCGCATGGCGCCGTTTCACACGACAAAGCAATGTCATTATGGTGCTGGATGACGATCAGGTAATTTTGCGCGTCATGGGGCATATGCTTAAAAATTATGGCCAAGTGGAAACGTTTGCGGATGCCAAAGAATTTTTATCGGCCTATCAACGCCTTGCGCCGAATATTGTTTTTTTGGACATTCATTTACAAGGCGAGGGGGAACGTGGCACCAATGTGGCTTCTCTGCTATGTGAGAAAGTCGATCCCGGGGCATACCCTGTGATGATCAGCGCAGACGCCGTTAAGACCAATGTCATTGAATCCAAATTCAAAGGCGCTAAAGGATTTATAGGTAAGCCAGTAAATGCTGATGCCCTGGGGCGTCATGTCATGGGTTCGCCCATGCTTTATCAGCGTTATTAATATCCCAAATCTTTAAGCGCTTGACGCGCGACCTGGTATTTTTCATCGATTTCGCCGATCTTCGCGCGCCGTGCAACAGCGGTAGAATCCAACATTTGTTTTTGAGCGACTTCGCACAGCAGGCGCATGTCTTCTGCACCGATAGTACCGGCTGTTCCTTTGAGTGCATGCGCGGTTTCGCGCCAAGCATCACTTACACCATCCACACAAAGATCTTTGAGTGTGCTGATCTGTTTTTCGGCTTGTTCAATGCACATGCCGACAATTTCGCGCACAAAAGCTTCATCACCACCAGCATTCTTGATCAAAAGCTCAAGATCAATGGGTGGATTAGCGCTCATGCCGCAAGCTCGATAATCAAACGTTTGTTCATTTTGCCTTTGTTTTCAATCTTAGTGACGGTTACAAGCCCGATGTCATTGGTGTTGGCAACATGCGTGCCTCCACAGGGTTGACGATCCACGGGTGCAGCGATATCGCCAATTGTCACCATGCGGATTTTACCTGTACCGCGGGGCGGCTGAACAGACAATGTGCGCACCAGTTCCGGATTACGGTCCAACTCTTCCTCATCAATCCAACCCGTCGTAATTGGATGCGCACCTGCAATCAATGCGTTCAACTGTGCCGTAAGTTTGTCTTTATCTAGATCCTGCATATCGACATCAAAATCAATGCGCGATTTATCAGCATTGATCTGATTGCCGGTGGCATAACCTTTGATCAGCGAGCACACCAAATGCAACGTGGTGTGCATACGCATGTGGCGTAAGCGACGACCCCAGTCGATTTGGCCTTGCACTTTTTGTCCAACCGTAAAAAGAGCAGGGTCCGCACAATGGATGATTGCGTCGGCTATTTCCTTAGACTTGATAGTATTGGTAACCGGCACGCCGTTTAAAATGCCGATATCCCCAGGTTGCCCGCCTGATGTCGCGTAAAACGCCGTTTGATCCAGAATAACGCCTTCAGGTGCCAAATGGGTCACAACGGCTTCAAAATCCCGGATTTGCGCGTCTTCGATAAACAATTTTTGGGTCATGGCCGCACTATACCTACAAGTTCTGTGGATTTCTATCCCCACCGGTCTTGAGGGTTATTCAAAGCCGGGGTTAAGTAATGCCTTACCAATTTGTGAGGGGAATTATGAATTTCAAGAATACATTTATGCTGCTCGGCGCGACAGCATTGCTGGCGGCTTGTGCCGTGCAATCCACGACCGAAGCCACGAAACCCAACGAAGCCCGCAGCGGCCTTTGGGGCATGAACAAACAAGCCGATCTTCAGGTTGATAACGAAAAGGCATTTGCCGGCGTTAACAAAGTGATCATCGGATCTTTCAAAGTCGGCTTCTTAGAAGGCAAAAAAGATTCCGCGAAAGCGGGTTCAGGTATGGGTGGCAAAGCGACAGCCAAAACATCGCTCGAGGGTTTGACACCTGCCGTGATGCAAGCTGTGACGGATGCGGCGTATAAAGATTTCGTTACGTCGCTGGAAACAAAAGGCTATACGGTTGCAGACCGCTCGCAGCTTTTGGCTGATGCCGAATATGCAGGCACCGAAAGCAGCCCGAGCCCGCTGCGCGAAGAAGCATCTTTCTTTGGTTCTGCCAATACCGTGACCTATGTCGCACCGTCGGGATTTGAAGGTATTCGCTTCTTCATTGGCGAAGCCGGCAAGGGAACGGGTCTTGGTGCGATGAATGGTCCTTGGGCCAAGGCAATTAAATTTGCTAAAAACACCGGTATCCCCGTTTTGTCCGTATATTACCTGGTTGATTACGCCAACACTGCCGGTAATGTCAGCCACTATGCGCTTATGTCGAGCGTTAACGTGGGCCAAGGTATTTCCGCTACGATTGGATCGGGCGTCATGCTCGTCGGCGGTGAAGCAGGCGGTACATTTGGTCCAAACCCGAATGGTTCAGTGAAATTAGGCCAAGCCGTTTTCTCTGAGGAAAAATTCGGCGAGCTGCGTCAGGACACAACAGGCGCCGGTGTTGCGGCTGAAGTTGCGCTCAATATCTTTACCTCTGCACTTGGTGGTGGGTCCAATCAAACACGTGAATTTACGATTGTGGCGGACCCCGCGAAATATCAGCAAGTGGCCAGCAATGTATTAGGGCAAGCAAACAATGTCCTAGTCAGCAAGATGGCGAGTATGAAATAAAATAAAAAACGGCCCCGAAAGGGGCCGTTTTGTTATTTAAGAGCCGGTGAAGGAGTGCTTGTGGCTTTGCCGTATAACGCCATTTGCAAGGCCAAGAAGAAATTCTTTTGCATGGTATGGAATTCATCTAACGAAGCCACTTTCCACGGTGCTTTCGGTGCATGCGATGAATCGATGCGGTAACCAAAGGTCGTTTTCACGTCACGCGGTGTAATCACGACACCGGAAAACAAATGCGTATCTTCGATGCGATAGGTGACGGCGACATACGCTAAATCTTTCATCTGCGTGAAAAGATCCAAGCAGCTTTCTTTATTGCGCGTTGTGAGCTCTTTGCCTTTGCCATTACCGATGATGTAAATTTCTTCCAATTTCAGCGCTGGTGTGAAGTTAATGTTCATGCCTTCACGAGCCGCATCCAATACTTTTTCCAACTCTGTCGCATTGAGTGGAGCGCGTAGGGGTGCGCAAGATTGATAAATAGGATTGCGCAAAACCTTATGTGCGAATTGTTCCAATAGGCGTTTCATAGCGTCCTCATCATAGAAAGGACGCCACCATAGTCCAACACCGATAATTATGTCAAATAATGAAGATTAAGTGTGGGCGCGTTTCTTCTTAGCGGCCGTCTTAACCTTAGGCTTTGATTTGGCTTTCGTTTTGGTCTTCGGCTTCAAATCATTGGAGCTCACGATCGGTTCAAACCCGCCCACCGTCATGCGGTCCATATCGAACGGCATCATTTTTGGCATGTCATCAAAGCGCGGATCCGCCATGACTTTTTTCATGATGCGTTTTGTGTCGGCTTTGTTTTTGTAGGTGATCCACGCAAAAACAATCGTTTCACCTTTTTTAGACTTGCCGAGTTTGGAGAAGGGGAGTTTGCAGTCTTTCTTGTAATCGTCTTCCAACACGCATTCGCGGTAATCAAGCGCGCCATGATCCATCCAGGATTGGCACGCAACCGACGCCAATTTTTTGTACGCCTTTAGATTTTTAGTGGGGACGGGAAGAACGAAACCTTGAACGTATTCGGACATGCTTGAAACTCCTTCATCGGTTTAAAAAAGTTTAGAGCATTCGTTGCCAAAGGCTATGGCCTAAGTCCATAAAAAAAGCAGCCAAAGGCTGCTTTAAGATGAATGGCTCCTCGAGC
>DATCRN010000099.1:0-5067 GCA_036568945.1 Alphaproteobacteria bacterium
GGTTTAAGGGAGGGGGCATCATGTCGCACATCGAAAGGAACGACCCAGGATCCCCCGCCGCTATTCATGCCAATGCCGTTGCGTTTTTAAGCGGTAAGAAAGCGGTATCACGCAAATTCATACAATACGCGCTCAATGCGCAGATAATTACAACGGATTATGTGAGTGAAATGACGAGAATACAGAAAAGCCAGGTACGCAATGCGTTATTGCAAAGCCTACCACCCAAGAAATTAGAGCCTATTGTAAAGGTGATACGGGATCGCGCGTTGGCCAGGTGCCAGCAAACAGCACAGAATCCTTCTTTACAGGGCCTACACCTCTTTTAAACTAACGCTAACCTAAAGGAGAACCCAATGCCCAAAGTCTTGATTGCCGATAAAATGGATGCCGTTTGCGAAGAGATTTTAAAATCCCGCGGGCTTGATGTTGATTTCAAACCGGGCCTGTCTCCGGATGAACTCAAATCCATGATCGGCAATTACGACGGTGTGGCAGTGCGCTCCTCCACTAAGATTGGTGCGGAAATCATGGCAGGGGCGAAAGCGCTCAAAGTGATTGGCCGCGCCGGTATTGGTGTTGATACGATCGATGTGCCGGCGGCAACGCAAGCCGGTATCATCGTGATGAATACGCCCTTCGGCAATTCCACCACCACGGCAGAACATACGATTGCGATGATGATGGCGCTCGCGCGCCAAATCCCACAAGCCAACGCATCCACGCATGCAGGCAAATGGGAGAAATCCAAATTCATGGGAATGGAGCTGATGGGCAAAACCCTCGGCGTCATCGGTTGCGGCAATATCGGCGCGATCGTGATCGACCGCGCGCAAGGCCTTAAAATGCGTGTAGTGGGCTTCGATCCGTTCTTAACGCCTGAGCGTGCTGCGCAAATGGGCATCGAGAAAGTGGAGTTAGATGATTTGTTCGCACAAGCGGATGTGATCACCATTCACACCCCGATGACCGACAAAACACGCGGTATCATAAACAAAGACGCGTTCGATAAGATGAAAAAGGGTGTTCGTATTTTGAACGTTGCGCGGGGCGGATTGATTGTTGAAGCGGATTTGAAAGCCGCCATTGAAAGCGGCAAGGTCGCGGGGGCTGCGCTGGATGTGTTTGCGGAAGAACCAGCCAAAGAAAGCATTTTCTTTGGCATGGAAAACGTCATTTGCACCCCGCACTTAGGGGCATCGACATCTGAAGCGCAAGTGAATGTGGCCGTACAGATTGCTGAGCAAATCGCGGATTATCTGCTGCATGGCGCAGTCATCAATGCTGTGAACATGCCGTCGATTTCCGCCGACGATGCGCCGAAACTTAAACCCTATATGCAACTTGCGGCGCAAGTAGGTTCGCTTGCTGGACAAATCATCGAGGGTGGCATTAAAGGCATTGAAATATCTTTCCAAGGCGATGTTGCGTCTTTGAATACCAAACCATTAACCGCGATGACGCTTGCGTCCTGCCTTGGCACGATGATGGAGGGCGTGAATATGGTATCTGCGCCTGCGCTTGCCAAAGAGCGCGGCATTGGTTTGACGGAAAGCAAAAGCGATACAGCAGGCGATTTCCATACGGCTATGTCACTTGCAGTCGATACGGACAAGGGGCGCGTGACTATTGCTGGAACGTTGTTTAGCGGGTCGCCGCGTATTGTTTCCATTGACGGTGTGCCAATTGAAGCGGCTGTCACGCCGAATATGCTGCTGATCCGAAACCAAGATAAGCCGGGTTTAATCGGCAGTGTCGGGACGATTTTAGCGGATGCAAAAATCAACATCGCAGATTTCCGCTTAGGCCGTGTAGCCTCCGGCAAATCGGCAGTGTCGCTGGTATCCATTGATCAGCCTGTATCGGATAAGACGCTGGCAGAGCTCGAAGCTTTACCCCAAGCAGATGCGGTTAAGCGTCTTAAATTCTAAGGGATTTTACGCGCGGCGTCCGGAATCATAATTGGGACGCCGTCGCGGATTGGGAAGGCTAATTTCGCAGCATCGGAAATTAATTCCGCATTATCCGCATCATAACGCAAAACTGTCTTTGTGACAGGACAAACAAGAATTTCCAAAAGTTTTGGGTCAACTGCCATGATTAGTGACAGCACCCGGCATCATCTTCATCGGCAATATGATTGTGGCTGATAGCCATTTCAATCATGGTCAGAAAAATTTCAGTGCGCGATTCAATCGTAGGTGCCTCCAGAATCGCTTGTTTTTCCGAGGCTTTTAAGGGGCAGATCATCGCAAGGGCGGTCAGTAAATCGACGTCACCGGTCAGTTCAACCTTGTCCCAATCGCAGGAGAGTTCTTGCTGACGGAAATACGTTTTCAATAGGTTATTGAGGCGTTTGCGATCGACCGCAATCGTATCGGCATGCGGCGCCAGATCATCCGTGAACGGCTCCCAATTTGCTTGCACACGGCGATAGGCGGCATCGGTGCGAAGCTCTTGCCTAATCGCAAAGCGGCATACGCCGGATAGGGTGATCAAATATCGCCCGTCATCCGTTTCAGCAAAACTAGTGATACGGCCCGCGCATCCGGTTTGATAAATCTCGCCATTTTCGCGCCCGCCTAAAGTCCGTGGTTGAATCATGCCCACCATGCGCGAGGGCGCGCACAAAGCATCATCAATCATTGCCATGTAACGAGGTTCGAAAATATTTAAGGGGAGCTGCCCACCAGGCAGAAGCAGGACACCCGACAATGGAAAGATCGGCAAAATATCCGGCATATCCGTGAGGACGGGGAGTTTACGGCTCATCCCTCTTAAATAGGCCTGGATTTAAGGCCGTTCAAGCCGCATCGCACCGCGCATAGGCGTTTAGATCAATAATTTGGGGGGTGTGACCGCAATTTTGCAAGAAACGCAGCAAATCGGCGGAAGAAACCACAATGCTTTGCGTGTTAATCATGGGGTGGGCAACGATCCGGGGGCCTTCGGCAATCGCCTGATGGACGACGACTTTGACCAGGCCCTTTTGGTCATTCATGGCGGCATATGGACAAACCGATCCCGGCCGGACGCCCAAATTGGCCCAAAGCCGTTCCGGGCTGCCAAAGGATAGGCGGTCGAGGCCAATGGCAGGGGCCAAGGTCTTTAAATCCAGACTGATTTCGTCCGGTACGACGATCAAGGCCATGCGTTCCTTTTTATCGCGCACGAATAGGTTTTTGACATGAATGCCGGGAATCAGGGCTTTCAAATGCCCGCCTTCGGCTGCTGTAAAAATAGGGTCGTGATGATGGCGCTCGTACACGATGCCGAGGTCCGTCAGATGGGCCAACAAGGCATCGGGCGACAGAGCGTAGGGGGGGTCAAAAGTCTGATTTTCGGTCATTTCCCGCCTATTAACTACAAAGTCTCTTGCACCGTCCAGGCATTTTGGTTAGAAAGTGGGCGTCTTAAGGCAGATGCGGGTGTAGCTCAGTGGTAGAGCACGACCTTGCCAAGGTCGGGGTCGCGAGTTCGAGCCTCGTCACCCGCTCCAGCTTTTTAAAAGCGCCCGTATGGGCGCTTTTGTTTTGTACGGTTGTTAAAAAGTGATATCGATTTTTAAGACGCGGGTGTAACTCAGGGGTAGAGTGTCAGCTTCCCAAGCTGAAAGTCGCGGGTTCAAATCCCGTCGCCCGCTCCATTTTTTTCGTCGGCATCAAAAATTTTTAGAGTCCCACAAAACAGAAAACGCCTGCATACAAAATTAGTTTCAAAAATTTATCCGGAATCTTTGATTGCGCCGTGAACCCAAGGTTGCCCTTTGTTGTTCGTGCCTCATGTAAAGGCATTCCCATTCAAAAAACAAAGGATAATCATAATGAAAAAATATCTTCTTTTGACCGCAGCCGTATTCGTTCTGATTCCGCATGCGCAGGCGCAGGACAAATATGGAAGCACTTATAGCAATCAGGTAAGCACCACATCGCAATCGCAGGCGACGACCGCGCCTGTTTATCATTCTACACAAACCACGACATCGACGTCGGATTACGGCAGCGAACCACTGACAGGCTTCTATTTAGGCGCTGAAGGCGGTTATGGCTGGTCGGATTTGGAAACAACGGCCGGTGATCTTGATTTATCGGGTGCGAATTACGGTTTGTTCGCTGGTTATAAAATGGATCATTGGTTGGAAAACATGGGTATCGGCATGACCGGTGCTTTGGAATTCCACTATGATTGGTCCAATGCCGAAGAAGACGTGGCCGGTGTCACGATTGAAAAAGATCATGAATGGGGCATCGATTTCCGCCCCGGCATTTCGATCTCGGATAACTTTAACCCCTATGGCATCATCGGCTATGAACGCGCGCAGTTTAGCGGCTCTGCCGGCGGTCTTACGGGCGAAGAAAACTTCGATGGCTTCGTCTTAGGCGCAGGCACCGAGCTTGTATCCTGGGATAAAGTCGGCATGCGCCTCGACTATACGCATACTTGGTACGGCGAAGAAAGCGGCGTCGATCCCGATGAAGACGAAGTCAAACTAGGACTCGCCTACCATTTCTAAAAGTTAATTCACGTTATAATAGTTGCAGTACCAATTAACGAACTCGGGGATACCATCCTCGAGTTTCGTTTTTGGATCGAAGTGGAGCACGTCACGCGCAACGGTGATGTCGGCATAGGTTTCATAGACATCGCCTGCGGCCATAGGTGCGTCTTCGCGCACTGCTTTGCGGCCGGTCGCCTTTTCAATCACATCGATAAAATCGTTGAGTTTTACAGGGCGATGATTGCCGAGATTGATGATGCGGTGCGCTTGCTCGCCTACAATGTGCGCGGCGTCATCAGTTGGCGGCGTATCGATGGCAGCGATGACACCTGCAACAATATCATTGATGTAAGTGAAATCGCGGCGCAGGTCACCATTATTGAATAATTTAATCGGCGTGCCATCCATGATTGCTCTAGTGAAATGGTAATAGGCCATATCTGGGCGGCCCCACGCACCATAGACGGTGAAAAAGCGAAGACCTGTGGCAGGGAATTTATACAGCGTCACATAAGAATGCGTCATTAATTCCGCCGCCCGTTTGGTCGCCGCATACAGAGATACAGGTT
>DATCRN010000100.1:0-4104 GCA_036568945.1 Alphaproteobacteria bacterium
GCGATGAAGCGTATCAGCGACGAAAAATCGATTTCCGATTTGTTTAAATAAATAATTTTTTGAGCGCAGTGATTTTAAGCGGCAATCTATCGCAGTTCATTCCACATATCCTCCGTTCCACAACTGCCTGTTAAGCGGTAATAATGATCATCCGGAACAATGAAGCTTATCGTATCGGATGTTTGTGGGTTACCGCTGGAGGATGTCGTTGCAGTTTCCAGCGTTACCCATGTGGAACCATTTGCCGATTCCTGGAGGCTGCATGTCCCATTATTCGAGGATCCTGACCTAAATTTAATCATGACCATAATGCCCGATCCGGTCGTGTTTTGGTAGGAAGTGCCTGGCGTGCGGGATGGCGCGGACCACGCCTGCCCCACACCAACGACTGAGTTAGCATTCATATCAGCAACTGTAATCGTACCATCTAAAATTTCTGCTGTGGCAACGCCGCTTGTCGCAATTTCCGATGCTGTTACTGCGTTGGCTGCAATGTCAGCGGCGCCAATCGTACTGTCAAGGATGTCAGCGCTGGTGATCGTGCTGTCAGCAATATCTGCGGATGCAATCGTGTTATCCAGTATTTTTGCGGATGTAATCGTGCTGGCATCGATTGTCCACGTAGCACCTGTACCTGATACCGTGATGTCACCTTTATCACCATCGGCAATAGCCGCGCCGGCGGGAGCAGCCCACGTTCCATCACCGCGCAGGAAGGTTGAACTGTCCGCAGTGCCGGAACCCATGCGCGCCGTACTAACCGTGCCGGACGATAGGTTGTTTGCATTAAGTGTGGTTAAACCCGAACCATTGCCTGTCAAAACACCTGTTGGTGAAATCAATAAACCTAAGACAGGAGTCATGGCCGCATCAGGCCCCGATGCATTATTGGGTGCTGCATATAACTGCAAACCAGTCGTATCCTGTCGCAAAAATGAAGCATAGCCGTTGGCTTTATATTTCCAGCCACTGTTGTAATAGGTGTTGAAGCCTATAAAAGACCCATCCGCGCCAGCAACGATAGATCCGATTGTATCAATATTCGCTTTGGGTGTTGCGGTGCCTACGCCCAACCGCTTATTCGTATTATCCCAGAAAAATTCCTGACCTGCGACCGCCCCTGAATCGGCAAACGCACTTGAGCCATTGGAAAATTGCACATATCCCGCAGAACCACTGGAGGTTGCGCCGGTAGATGCGGAGAGCGTCGTACCCGTTAGCGTAAGGCCTGAGCCGATCGTAATTTCTTCGACCACTCCCGCACCGGGGGATGCACGGCCGAGGAGGCGCGCTGTTGCCGATATGTTTTGCAGTTTCGCGTAAGAGACGGCTCCGTTTTCAATCGTCCATGCCGCACCGTTCCCGCTTACGGTAAGATCTCCTTTGTTGCCATCAGAAATCGCCGGTCCGCCTACCATACTGATCCAAGTATTGCCGTCACAAAATTGAACGACCGCATAATCAGCATTGTAAATAATATCACCAGCAACGCCCGAAGGGTTGGCGCAAGCTGCATAGGCTACGTTGCCGGAAAAAAGAAGATAAGCAAGGCTGATAAAAAAGATAAAAAGCAGCCTTATTCGATTAAGCGCGAATAAAAACAATAAACCTCCCCAAAGTAAGCCCGACCTGATGAAAGTCAGCCACTTAAGTTCAAACCGCTCACTCGTCAGAAACGGCACGGCGAACATTCGCCGCTAGGTATGGATACCGCTTTAGGGCGGTATATTGGCTGGCATCAGCCTTAACGCGTGAAAATGATGTTTTAAGTTAAGTGATGTTTGTAGTAAAGACGTATGTAAATTTGCATACTAAACCTTATAAAAGGCAATGGTTTTGGACGTGGAATACGTCTTGCGGTAGGTTTAGGGTTCGCTTGCGAAATAAGCCTTTTTCCTTGTTTTTACTTTTAAAACCTGCTTAAAAGACGGCAATCCGACCGGACACCCCTGGAGGTCCGGCGTAACTCATTGATTTATAAGGAAGTATCATGTCGAAAAATATCGCTCTGACGGCTGAAAAACGTGAGGGAGCAGGCAAGGGAGCCGCCCGCGCAGCACGCCGTAACAATAAAGTCCCCGCCGTCATTTACGGCGACAACAAAGCCCCGGTGAACATCACCCTGGATTTGAAACCGCTGACCACCGAATATCACAAGGGCCATTTATTCGCGACCCTGTGCGATCTGAACGTGGGCAACGAAAAATTCTTGGTTATCGCTCGCGCTGTCCAAAAAGACCCGGTTTCCGATGTTGTCACACACGCTGACTTCTTGCGCGTGACGGCCAAAACGCAATTGCGCGTTGAAATTCCTGTTCACTTTGAAAACCATGATGCGGCGCCAGCCTTCAAAGACGGCGCAACACTTACGGTTGTTCACCACGAAGTACCGCTCATGGTTGCTGCCAATGCCATTCCGGAGCAGATCACGATCGATCTGACCGGTATGACCATGGGCCATTCCATTAAGCTTGCTGACTTGAAACTCCCTGCCGGCACGAAAGCCGCTGTGGCTGATCCATCTGACTTCACCATTGCTACGCTGGCTGCTCCGCGTGTTGTTGAAGAAGAAGCTCCGGTTGCCGCTGAGGGTGCTGCACCTGCGGAAGGGGCTGCTCCTGCGGAAGGTGCTGCTGCCGCCGCTCCGGCTGCCGACGCCAAGAAGGAAGAGAAGAAGTAATTTAGCTGAAGCAATATCATGCTCAGACATTTGCAGGCCGCCCTCGAGAAATTATTTTCCGGGCGGCCTGTTGTTTCAACAAAGGACGCTGTGCAAATGTGGTTGATTGTCGGTCTTGGCAATCCTGATTCCGAACATGAAAATAACCGCCATAACATTGGGTTCATGGCGGTGGACCGTATTGCACGCGATTTTGATTTTGGGCCTGAAAAAAATAAATTCTCCGGCATTTTGCAAGACGGGACTATTGGCGGAGAAAAAGTCTATCTCTTAAAACCGCAGACCTATATGAACTTGTCGGGAAAATCCGTGGCGGAAGCCGCCAAGTTTTATAAAATTCCGGCAGATCATATCATTGCCATGCATGACGAGCTTGATTTGCCGTTGGGCAAAGTACGCGTCAAAATCGGCGGAGGTGCAGCGGGGCATAACGGTTTAAAATCGATTGATGCATCGCTTGGAACACAAGATTACGGGCGTGTGCGCATCGGTATCGGGCATCCCGGCAAAGCATCGATGGTAAGCGGTTACGTGTTGTCGGACTTTAACGCAGCAGAGCGTGACCAGATGGATTTATTGGTGGCTGTGATGGCGCGGCATATCGAATTGCTATTAAAAGGACGCGATGCGGATTTCATGTCCAAAATCGCTAACGACACGAAGGAAGTATAAATGGGATTTAATTGCGGCATTGTGGGCTTACCGAACGTCGGTAAATCGACTCTTTTCAACGCCATGACGGCGACGGCATCGGCACAGGCCGCGAACTTCCCGTTCTGCACGATCGAGCCGAACGTGGGCCGCCTTGCCGTACCGGATACGCGTTTGGATCAACTGGCTGTACTGGGGAACAGCCAAAAAATTGTACCCTCGCAACTGGAGATTGTCGATATTGCAGGTCTGGTGAAGGGTGCGAGCCAAGGTCAAGGCTTGGGTAATCAGTTCCTCGCCAATATTCGCGAAACTGATGCCATTTTGCATGTCGTGCGTTGTTTTGAAGATGCTGACATTGTGCACGTGGAAGGATCAACCGATCCGATCCGCGATGCCGACATCATCGAAACGGAACTCATGATTGCTGATATGGAATCCTTGGAGCGTCAGGCGAACACTTACGCCAAAAAGGCCAAAGGCGGCGATAAAGACGCCAAAGACATGATGGCGCTGATTGAGCCGATCAAAGCCGCATTGGAAGCGGGCAAACCTGCGCGCACTGTCAAAATTGATGACGAGGCGAAGCCGCGTTTAAAGTTATTGCAACTCATCACATCCAAACCGCAAATGTATATTTGCAATGTCAAAGAAGCAGATGCAGTCAATGGCAATGCCTGGACCGAAAAAGTCTTGGCGCGCGCGAAAGCGGAAGGGACCGAGGCTGTGATCATTTGCGCGCAGATCGAAGCTGATATTGCACAGATGGATAA
>DATCRN010000101.1:0-18638 GCA_036568945.1 Alphaproteobacteria bacterium
GTTTCCAGGTGGTCGTAGACGTTAAAAAAGGTTGCGACATCTGCGGACAGGGTAGGTGTGATCTGGTTGCGATAGCCCAATTCATACGCATTTAAAACTTCAGATTTAAAATCGTCATTAGGGACAAAGGCAGCTCTGACATTCACTGCTGTGGCAAGTGTGCTGGTTAGGTCTTCTTCGATTGGCGTAGGTGTCCGTACAGCGCGGGATACAGCGGCCCACCAGGTTTGATGGTCGTCAGGCTGATATTGCAGCCTTGCGCTGGGTTGGATTTCAAATCCGGAATATTCGTTGTGTTCAAATTTAGATCCGAGTGTGAGATACCAGCGATCCGGCGCCAATTCAATTTTGTCTTGGATAAAGGCACTATAAAGACTGTCGCGGCGTCCAAGAGGATCGAAACTCGTATTGCGGGTAATTTCTTCATTATCGGCAGCAAAACGATAACCCGCGCCACCAATAATCTCATGGCGCCCCATGATGGGCCAATTATATTGCGCCTCGATGTCAAAGATGGTGCGGTTATCGACAAAGTTATAAGGCTCATTACGTCGTGTCCAATCAAGGTAGGTTTGCACACTGACACTAGATCCATCATCGCGTTTACCTTGCCAACGCCCCAGCAAATTAGCCCCTTCATATTTTAAATGCTGTCTACGCAAAATGCTGACCGGCGCAACTAGGAAAGATTCATTACGAAATTGATTTTCTTGGAGACGATAAACATCACCCTGCAAGGTGAAATTTTCACCCCGGTCAACGCGGAATCCGGTACGGTACCCGTCCCATTCATCATAGGCATCGCCTCCATCAGGGTCTTTGAAGGAATCACGATTAAACCCTTTCGCATAAAGACGATAATAACCATCCTCAGCAAAAGAGCCGCCATGCCGCATCGATAGCGTTCCTTTTTCCTCATTACCGTAAAGGGTCGATACAAGGTTACCTTGTGTATCTTGCGCACGTTTGGTTATGATGTTAATGACACCGTTGACAGCATTGGCGCCCCATAATGTACCACCCGGACCACGCACAACTTCGATACGCTCAATATCTTCCATGACAAGGTCATGGGCTTCCCAGAAAGTGCCGCCGAATACGGGATTATAAATCGTACGGCCATCGATCATTACCAAAAGCTTATTCGCCAGAACACTGTTAAAGCCGCGAATACTGACGGCCCAACTGTTGGAATCAGCTTGGGCAACATTGACGCCAGGAACTAAACGCAACGCATCAGGGATGGTCGTAACACCGCTACGTTGAATATCTTCAGCGGTTACAATAGAGACGGCAGCAGGAACATCGGCGAGGGTGGCAGGGCGTTTGGATACGCTAATAATTTGCGCATTCAAAAGTAGTTCTGGCGGGAGATCGAAATAATCTTCCTCCGCAAAACTGGCATTTGGATAAGTAAACCCGGCTAGGGAAAAAATAAGAACGAAGTATAATAGTAGAAATCGACCCTGCCTGGGCGCCTTGTCTTTCACAAAAGACCTCCCCCCAATTGGCACATTTTGTAAGAAATTAAGGGCCTTAAGGATAAAAAGCAAGAAAACATACGTTCGGTATGTTTTTTTATAAAAAGGCGGAACTTAATAAATAATTGGCTGTTTGTGATAATCCAATTTTTTGCTATTTTACGGTGATGTTTAATTTTAAGGGAGAGAAAAATGACTGACTGGATGAATTGCCCTCGTTGCGGCGCTCAATGCGTCAAAGGTGCGCCAACTTGTACGGCTTGCGGCGCTAACCTCTAAACCTTCGGGAACGAAAGATGCAGGGCTGTCGTTAATGGCCTATGCGACATGATTATATCAAACGTGACTTTTCTGTTTATAAGGCCCGGCAGCTCCTTGAGCCCGGGCCTATTGTTTTAGTGTCATCTGCATACAAGGATAAACGCAATATCATGACCTTAGGTTGGTATACGGTCATGGAATTCACCCCTTCCTTAATTGGGTGCATTATTGCGAATTCCAATCATTCCTTTGATCTAATCCGCAAAAGTCGCGAATGCGCTATCAATATTCCTACCGCTGATATGGTCAATGCAGTGGTCAAGATCGGCAATAGCGACGGGGCCAATACAGATAAATTCGAAGTATTTGACCTAACCGCGCAGAAGGCTAAAAAAATTTCCGTGCCGCTTATTAAAGAATGTTACGCCAATTTTGAGTGTAAGCTGGAAGATACGCGCCTCATCAACAAATATAATTTTTTTATCTTTAAAATTGTGAAAGCGATTAAAGCTACTTCGCCTGTATATCCACAAACCTTGCATTATCACGGACAAGGAATTTTCACGACAGACGGTCGCAAAATGGACAAATCTAAACTCTTCACCAAATGGAAGAACAGTCCGACCTTTTAGGGAACTTGGGACTTTCTAGAATCGTTCCTTATTATCATGCCACAAAATGCACGCGCCTATTGGAAGGGCAATATTCGCTTGTCCCTTGTCACTTTTCCCGTCGAGCTTTTCGTCGGTGTTAGTGATTCACAAAAAATCAAACTACATAAACTCAGCAAAAAATCAGGCGAACGCATTCATTACAAAGATTCCACCAAATCTGAAGGTGTCGTTACCAAGGAAAACATTGTTAAAGGCTATGAGTATGAAAAGGGCCAATATGTCGAAATTCCAGACAAAGAACTCGAAAAACTAAAAATCGAAAGTACCCATACGATCGACTTGGTACGCTTTACCGATATGAAAGAAATCGATCCTATCTATTTCGACAAGCCATATTTTGTTGTGCCACAGGGCAAATTAGCACAAGAAGCATTTATTACCGTGCGCGATGCGTTGAAGGAATCTAAAAAAGTAGCCTTGGGGCAAATTACCATTGGTGGCCGCGAACGCATTGCCGCGATTAAACCTTGCGGCAAAGGTCTTTTGCTTGAGACATTGCGCTATAACTATGAAGTACGCCACGCTAGCCAATATTTTGAAGATATCAGTGAAAAAATAAAACCCGACAAAGACCAAATCGATCTTGCCCAGCAGCTGATCAAGAAAAAATCGGGCCCGTTTGATCCAAAAACATTCAAGGATTCTTACCAGGAGGGCCTCCTGGAAATTATCCATGCCAAGATTGGTCACCGTAAGGCCCATTTGCCCAAAGCAGCGCCGAAGCCTGACAATGTCGTTAATATCATGGATGCTTTGAAACGTAGCTTGGAAGAAAGTGGCGGCAAAAAGAAGAGTGCGAAAAAGGTGCCTGCGAAAAAATCTGCGACGAAAAAGAAGGCAGCATCGCGCGCCCATAAAAAGGCGGCATAAATGGGCTTAAAAGAATATCAAAAAAAGCGCGATTTTAAAAAGACTCCGGAGCCTGGTCCCAAAGTTGGTCGAGCGCGCAAAACTAACCTCTCGTATCTTATCCAAAAACACGATGCCACGCGGCTTCATTATGATTTTCGCCTTGAAATGGATGGAGTGCTTTTAAGTTGGGCGGTCACCAAAGGACCATCACTCAATCCCTCCGATAAACGTCTGGCTGTACGAACGGAAGACCATCCGCTGTCTTACGGAAGCTTCGAAGGCATTATTCCTAAGGGCCAATATGGGGGCGGCACCGTTATGCTATGGGATCAAGGTACATGGGAGCCTAAAGGCGATCCGCACGCAGGTCTTAAGAAAGGGCATTTGTCTTTTACTCTTAAAGGGAAGCGGTTGCATGGCGCTTGGGGTTTAATCCGCATGCATACGCCGGACAAGCGTGAGAATTGGCTTTTAGTCAAAGAAAAAGATGCAGAGTCGCTTACCGGAAAAAAAGCCGAGAAGTTTTTGGAAGAGGAAGCCTTTAGTATTACGACTGGGCGGTCTATGGACGAAATTGCCGATCAAAAAACTAAAACATGGTCATCCAAAAAATCCGATAAGGTGTTGGATAAGCTTGTAGAGCAATATCCTGACGTGCAGCTTGCAACTTTGGTTGACCACCCACCTAAAGGAAAGGATTGGGTACATGAAATTAAATTTGACGGATATCGCCTGCTAGGCTTTGTCAGTAATGGCGCTGTACGTTTACGCACACGGAACGGCAATGATTGGACAGATAAGTTCACCAATATAGCAGAAGCGCTGTCCAAGCTTGACGTTAAGGACGCCGTTTTTGACATGGAAGCTGTCGTCATGGACGAAAATGGCAAGACCAGCTTCCAGGGATTAAAAAACACATTGGGCGGCGATACGGATAAACCGATCATAGCATGCATTTTTGATTTGTTGCATCTGAATGGGAAACCTTTAGCGGACCAAAGCTTGTTGGATCGAAAGGAGCCATTGCAAAAAATATTGAGCAAAGCAAAGAATCCATCGCTGCAGTATAGCGATCACGTCGCAGGTAATGGCGATACGATGATTGCTAAATCTTGCCAGCTGGGATTGGAAGGAATCATCTCTAAATTGGCGGAAGCGCCTTATAGTGCTGGAAGACAAAAATTTTGGCTTAAAAGCAAATGCAATAAACGTCAAGAATTTGTCATTTTGGGTTACAGCGATCCTAAAAAAGGCCAGCGTGCCATGGGGGCGTTATATCTGGGCTATTATAAAGGAAACCGCATGCAATATGCCGGAAAGGTTGGCACCGGTTTCACGATGCGTACTGCAGCCGATATTGTACGTGATCTTAAAAAGATAGAAATTAAAAAGCCAAATTTTAGCCGCGACCAAGCTGCGATTCTAGGCGCCGGCGAATATGCGAGAATTCACTGGGTGAAGCCGGAGGTTTTGTGCGAAGTCACATTTACCGAGTGGACTGATGATGGACATCTACGTCATCCATCCTTCGAAGGGTTGCGCACCGATAAAAAACCGATCGAGGTTAAAGAAGAAAAGCCAATCAAGGTCGCAAGTGCGGAAAAAGCAGCAGAAGATAAGATCGCAATAAAACCTAAAAAGGCAAAATCTGGCGATTTAGTGCTGGAGGGCATTACCATTACGCACCCTGAACGCGTAATCTCTGAAACAGGGCATATAACAAAAGGCGAACTTGCGGAATATTATGCGAAAGCCGCCCCTTATATGCTGGAATCTATGGGCGGGCATCCGATTAGTTTATTACGCTGCCCTGACGGCGTGGGAGAGGGGAAGGAATGCTTTTATCAGCGCAATCCCGGCCGCGGTTTGGGGCCAGACGTGAAGCCATTCCATTTTAAACACAAAGATAAAAATTACGAATATCTATATGTTGAAAATCCCAAAGGCATTATCGAGATAATACAAATGGGGGCAATCGAAATTCATCCATGGGGCGCAAAGACCAAAAACATCGATTATCCAGACCGTATGATTTTCGATCTGGATCCTGATCCATCTGTTCCGTTTGAGGCGGTAAAATTGGCCGCGCTTGATTTGCGCAAACGTTTAAAAAAGGTCGGACTAGAAGCAAACCTGAAATGCACGGGCGGCAAAGGTTTGCATGTTACGGTGCCTTTAGCGGAAAAGGACACATGGGATGAAGTCAAAAGGTTCGCTGAAAAAATGGCCGACCAAATGGTGGCAGATGTGCCCGAAGCCTATATCGCAACTATGTCGAAATCTAAGCGGGAAGGAAAAATTTTTATCGATTTCTTCCGCAACGACTATACAGCCACTGCTATTGTCGATTATGGCGTACGCGCGCGCGAAGGCGCGCCGGTTGCAATGCCTTTGAATTGGAGCGAACTTAAAAAATTGAAATCCCCCAGCCAATTCAGCATCAAAGACGCGCTTAAGCGTCTAGGAAAAGTGAAAAATACGATCAAGCCCCAGCGTTTGCCCAAAGGGAAATGAGCGGACCGTTTTCGCCATAAACCGGATCTTTCTTAGGTAGAGGAACTTCCGATATACGTTTTTGCGCACCCGGGCATTCTTCCAGCGATTTGCAAATATCATAATCCTCTTGGCCTTTAGGATATCCGCCAATGACCACTAATCCTTGTTTATCACTGACACGCTTATGACCTGTTCCGGCAGGCAATACAACAATGTCCCCTGCTTTTAATGTTATTACCTCGCCTTTCTCGCCGCCTAATTTTACATCGACGTTTCCTGCGGCTATTCCTAAAACCTCATGCGCATTGGGATGAAAATGGTGATAATTAAAAATGCCGTTGCGCCAATTTCCGCGCCAATCGTTCAGTTGAAATAAATGTTCCATGCGATCCGGCAGGTCGCTGGCGTTGCTATCCAAAGCTGCACGGTATATCAACACCGAAAGACGGGGATTATTAGGCACATCGTCCCCAACTTGAAAAATAATGGTTTGTGGCTCAATCATTTGTGAAATTCTAACGTTTCATGGATTTAAAAGTTCACTTATGCGTTTATAAAATGATGCAAGAGATACCCCAACCAAAAAATGCTTCCGAAGCCTTATCCATACAGCAGGCAATGCGTGGACGTGTGCAAGTAACGCATGATGATTTCGATAAAATAGAGCGGATAGCCGGTATCGATGTGGGATATGACCCTGTGCGTAATGTTAGCAAGGCCGCTTTGGTTTTACTGGATATTGAAAATTTAAAACCGATCGTATCCATTACAGCTGAAGATCCTACGCCGTTTCCATACATTCCAGGTTTATTATCTTTTCGTGAAGCGCCGGTTATCATTCGCGCTTTAGAGCAGCTTAAAGAAATACCAGATATTTTATTTATCGATGGGCAGGGGATAGCACATCCGCGTCGGTTAGGTGTCGCTGCGCATATGGGCGTTCTTACCGGCTTGCCGTCCATTGGCATTGCTAAATCCTTGCTGTGTGGCAATTATAAAGAACCGGGTCCGCTAAAAGGCAGTAAATCAACTTTGACGCACAAAGGAGAAATTATTGGCACCGTGTTGCGATCCAAGGAAAAATGCAAACCCCTATTCATTTCTCCAGGACATCGAATCACCTTAGACACGGCAGTGGATTTGGTAGAGCGGTGCTTGACAAGATACCGCTTACCGGAACCCACGCGCCTAGCCGATAAACTCAGCAAAATCGATAAGACTTTGCTTTAAAATCAGATACACTATCCCCATGTTTAAAGATTTTGATGGTTGGAAAGATTGGTTACCAGCGGTTATCGTGCCGTTGTTCGCATTTTTTGCTTTTATAGTGGCCGACCATCTCATGCCTGGGTTTACATCCGACGAGGACGGACCATTAGAGAACATGCAGGCTATAACGGCCTTTGTCGCTTTTGGTCTTGGCGTTTGTGTTTTGCGCGCTCCGCGCGGTGCCTATCCAAACTGGGCGCGTGTATTTTTTGCTTTGGGTGTCATTGCCAGCCTTTATATCGCCCTTGAAGAAATCAGCTATGGTCAGCGCATTTTCGGCTGGGTCACGCCGGAAGCTTGGGATGCAGTCAATGATCAGCAGGAAACCAACTTACACAATACATCTGCCTGGCTTGATCAAAAACCGCGTATCGTCATGGAACTTGGTGTGTTGGTTGGCGGTATTATTATTCCTTTATTGCGGCGATTCAAACCATCTGTTTTACCAGCGCGTTTTGATGCGATTTATCCAAGCTCAGCTTTGTTTACAACAGCAATGATTGCCGCCTGTCTTAAACTATTAGATTTTGTGACCGGCCTTGTTATGCCACGTGGCGAAGGATTTATCGTAGAGCGCCCAAGCGAGCTGCAGGAGATTTACTTATTTTATTTTATTCTGTTATATTTTCTTTACATGCGTAAGCGTTATAGCGCGCGGTAGCGATCTATTAGCCATTCGCGCCCTTCTTTGACACGTGATATTCCATCATAAGAAATAATATCGGCAGTCGCATAGGTTTCATGCCAACGGTCGGGAATAAACGATCCCGTTCCGATGATGTCTACTGGCGTACCTGCCAATGACATCACGCGACATTTTTGTGGGCCAAATCCAGAAGAGGCGATAATTTTAACGCCATTGTAACCGGCTCTATCCATCTGTTCGCGGAAATGCCATATGGCCGCGGCAGAAACTCCTTCACCCAATAAATGCGCTTGATCGACATCGGATAAATAAGTCCGCAGGGCTTGTGGCGCATTGCGTTCGATCACCGCGTAGGATGCAGGTTTGTTGAGGCCTTGAATGTAACGCCCACCATGCGTATCCAGACGAAATTTAAGCGTTCCGTCGGCGGCCTCTTTAGGAAATGCCTTGCAGACAGCCAAGGCATCATCGATCTCCTGTCCAAAGTAATCAACAAGAACGGTGAAATCGGCATCTGGGTTCGCGTCGCGATAAATCTGTGCGGCTTTGACAGTCGAGCCGGCATAGCCCACCAAAGCATGCGGCATTGTGCCTAAACCTGCTTGGGTGTCAAAGAAATGCGCACCGCCATCGATTGACGTGCCGACAAATCCAACCACGTCATTGTAAACACGACGCGCAGCCAGCGTACCGATATGTGCGGCGTAGGCCATGAGTTCTGCCATCTCCATACCGGCACAATGGCGCGATCCCATTTCAATCAGCGGGACTTTGGGAAGCGACAAAACCATATCCCGCGCATTATAGGCCGCTACGCAAACAGGGCCAATTTTTTGCAAAAGGTGGTTTTCAAGCTCGACCAATTTGGAAAAGGGGCCTTCGAAAAATAAGAGAGGATCGCCAGCGCCAACTTCTTCGCCGTCTTCATAAGCTGGTGTAATTTTAATATCGAATCCTTGTGTTCCTGCAATTTCCTGAAGCCATTGTGTGGCAAGACCGCAGGCCATGACGCAAGGACGACGTAAAAAAACGGCATACACCACATGAGCGTCGCCGTTTTTTTCAAGTGTCTTACGCGTGCGGGTAAAATATTTATCGGTCCAGCGGGCGATATCCGCTGGCGCAATCATCCGTCGGAATAACCCTTCACTCACGGTTTTAGAAGCACTCGCGCGTTAACAGTGAGTGTAACTTCGGATTCACCTGCTTCAGCTACAGGGGCGGCTACGGCGTCAGCGGCCATTTCCATTTTGGCCATAGAGCGATAGGCGACCGGCGGATTATACGGCATTGCACCGTCGACGCTCACATCGATCACATCATAGCTGGATTTACCAAGGGCGGTGGCTGCGATCTTGGCTTTCGCACCAAGTTGCGTCAGAGCTTTTTGCATCAGATTATCACGCACGCCGTCGGCCTTTTCAGGCGACAGGCTATAATTCAAGCCTTGCATTGTGAAACCCATCGATTGAATTTTTCCGGCAAGATCCAGGAGGGCGGCAGAATTTTCGCTTTCCAAAGAAATTGATTGTTGGCCGCGCCATAATTTTTTAGCCGTGAATGGTTGCCCTGTTTTCGGATCAATTGTGCTTTGATCCTGATATTCATACACATAATACGATCCGGTCGTAGTTTTCACGCTAGAAACTTTTTTGGCTTCAGCAACCGCCGCAGCCGTGGCTTTATTGATTTTATCTTGAATCTCATTCGCACTCGCGCCATCTAACTGATAATTCAGCGTTGCATTGAGCGTATCCTGAGCAAGTTTTGTGCGCTCTGTCACTGACAGATTGATGATGGTATGGCCTGCGGGCGGAAGATCGATAATGTTGTCGTCATCGGCGAAAGCGGGCAAGGTGAAGGTCGCGAGCAAAGCGACGGACATAAGAGCTATAGATAGGCGCATGAAACACTCCGTTCGTTGATGGAACAGAATTAACTTAAGCCAAGGACGGGGCAAAGAAAAGGCAGACTAGGGGAAGTCTTTAGACTGTTTCATCAACGATGCGTAAAAGCTCTTTACTCATCTCGTTGTCTACACGGATGACGGCAGCATTTGCTTTATAAGCGCTTTCCGCGATTTTGAGATCGACAATATCTTGTGGATCAGGTGCGGCAGTACTAACTTCCTGGCCTGGAACGGCTTCTTCAGGCACGCCTGCAATGCTAGACGCAGCCTTAGCGGCCTTATTGGAGGCGGCATTCAGACCATTCAAAGCGGTGGACAGCACAGACGTCATATGGGAATAATATCATGAAATTCATTAAAAACCACTAAAAGGTTATGTTATGCGTCCCTATCTTATTGTTTTTGCTGCATTATCTATGAGCCTTGCCGCATGCGGATCGCAAAAAGATTGGTGGGGTTGGCCGGATAATCATTGGGCATCGCAAGATTTCAAACCGTATTTAAAAGAAGAATCGCAGTCCTTTCCAACCGCTTATGGCACTGAAAGCTGGGCCTATCCGCAAGGTGCACCGACCGCTGAAATTATCCAACGTTGGCGTGAAGCGGGTTTGGTGATGTCAGTCACATCGGGCGGGCGTAAACATATTTGGTCGACACCGTCCGGTGTACTGACCGTTTTTGTCGGTCCAAATTTCTACAATTTGTCCGCATCGTCACAACGCGGCCTCGCAGATGCGATCGCGCAAATTTATGGCGTGGGCCAGCAAGGTCGTCAGGGTTATCTGCTGCTTGATTCCGGTACGGGTAAAGGTGTCGGCACGTATACCTTAGTCAGCGGATTGCAGACATATTAATCCAGTATTTCGTCGGCACGTAATTGGTGACGCAACCATGTGCGTTGACGTTTGGTATATTGCCGCGTTTCGATTGCCGTTTTTTCGAGCGCGTCTTCTAATGTAATTTGGTCTTTAAAATAAGCGCGGAAATATTCAAATCCATGCGCAATCGTAATCGCGGCATTTTCAGGCACTTCCCCCGCATCAATGCGGTCCGATAAGGCCCGCGCTTCAGCCAGAGCGCCTGCATCCATCATGTTTTTCAAACGCGCACGAATATTGTGTTCCAGCTTTTCTTTGGACGGATTGATTTGCGTGACATGGAATTGCCAATCGTGGGAAGGTTTTTCGAGCGGCATATCTTGCCAATCTGATAATGGTGTTCCGGTGCCTTCATAGACTTCGAGCGCTCGGATGATGCGTTGTGGATCGCTAGGCTTCAGCCGTGCAGCAATGACCGGATCGACAGTTTGCAACTGCATGTAAAGCGCGGGCAACCCTTTAACCTCTAGTTGCGTCATCAATTCAGCCCGAATATCGGGATCGATATCAGGAATAGGGGAGAGACCTTCCATTAAGGCTTTGATGTAAAAACCTGTGCCGCCCACGATCATGGGCGTTTGATTATTCGCGAAAGCTTTTTCAATTTCACGTGCGGCATGAGCAACCCACCCTGCCGCATTTAACGTATCCGTCGCGGACAGAAAGCCATACAGACGATGCGGTACACCACGTTGTTCGTCCTGTGTTGGTATCGCGCTTAAAATGGGCAATGCATCATAACACTGCATAGCATCGGCATTGATGATGATTGCATCGCCCAACGCCAAACAACGACCCACCGCCAAGGAGGATTTGCCGCTGGCGGTGGGACCGAAAATGACTCGAATTAAATTCAATTATTCGACTGGTGCTTTTTCAGGGTTCGCGGGTAGGCCTGGGGCCAACTGCGGACCTTTATTTTCTGGTGCCGGTTCCGGGGTTGCCGGTTTTTCCGGTTTTGCGTCTTTGGACAATTTCACCGCGATGAATTGAATATCGCCTTGACGATTAATCAACAGCAGCACGGATGATTTACCAGCCTTAAGCGCAGCCTCAACAGCGCCTTTGGCATCCTGAACGGTCACGACCGGTGTCTGATTCATCTCGACGATCACGTCGCCTTCGGCCAGGCCTTTGCGTATGGCATCCGAATTCGGATCAACATCCATGACCACCAGGCCGTTGACATCAGATACAATGCCGAACTGGGTGCGAATTTCTGGGGACAAAGCCAGGAGTTTCGCGCCTAATTGCGGAATGTCTTCACCACTTTGGGGTTGCATCGCTTCAGCTGGCGTTTGTTTTTCGACCAAACCTTGTTCTTCAGCTGCTTCAAGCTCGCCGACAGTGACTTTCATCGTCACCTCTTTGCCATCGCGCCACACGACGATGTCGGACGTTTTGCCGATTTCCGTGTCAGCGACGATTTTCGGCAGGGAACGCATATCCTCAACCGGTTTGCCATCAAAAGAAATAATGACATCGCCTGGTTTCAGCCCTGCCTTTTCGGCAGGCCCCGTGGCGGTGAGAGATGCGACCAATGCACCTGATACTTTTTTCAAGTTCAAGGATTCGGCAATCTCCTCCGTAACGGTTTGAATACGAACGCCTAACCAGCCGCGGCGCGTTTTGCCGTATTTAACCAGTTGGTCCAAAACCGTTTTGGCCATAGCGGAGGGAATGGCAAAACCAATTCCGACCGATCCGCCAGAAGGAGAATAGATTGCAGTATTGATACCGATCACTTCGCCCTTTAAATCAAACATCGGGCCACCGGAGTTACCACGGTTGATCGATGCATCGGTTTGAATAAAATCGTCGTAGGGACCCGCATTAATGTCGCGTTTGCGAGCAGACACAATACCGGCTGTGACCGTTCCGCCTAAACCGAACGGATTGCCGATTGCCATGACCCAGTCACCTACACGTAAAATATCGGAATTGCCGAAATTAGCAGCATGCACGTTATGACCTTTCAAATCGGCTTGTAAAAGCGCTAAATCGGTCTTTTCATCTTTACCAATGATGCTGGCATTCACGATAGAATTGTCATGCAAGGTCACGCGAATTTCTTGCGCATCTTTGATGACGTGATTGTTGGTGACGATATAGCCTTTATCCGTATCGATAATGAACCCGGAGCCTAAGGACGTTGGTGGAACGGCCTGCATCTGGTCTTGGTGTTGTTTCATGTAGTCGTTGAAGAAATCTTCGAATGGAGATCCTTCCGGAAATTCCGGCATTTCGGGTAAGCCTTGCGGGGTATTGGGATCGACCTTTTGCGTCGACGAAATGTTGACGACGGTCGGCAGTAAGCGATCGGCCAAATCAGCAAAACTAACCGGCGCATTTGCCGGGGGCGATGCAGTCGCGCCCGCAGGCGTGCCACCAGCCACGAAAAGGGTAGAAGCATAAATACCGGCGCCCACAAGCATTAAAGTGGCGGCACCGATCAACAATTTGCGAAACATGAAGGATCTCCTGATCTCAAATGATCAATTTAGTTAGCTTTGCGCCAGATTTTGGCAAAATTTTGTCTTTATTGGCCAGGCGCCTTTTGTGTTTTCAAATAGCGTAAAAAGGCGGAATTCGGCGATAAGACTAAGGTCGTATCGGGGCTGGCTAAGGTATTTTTGTAAGCGAACATGGTTTTTAAGAAGGCAAAGAAGTCAGGATCCTGATTGGCAGCTGCCGTGATGATTTGCAACGCTTCCTTGTCACCTGCGCCACGCATGGCTTCGGCCTTGCGGTTGGCTTCGGCCAAAATGATCGTGCGTTCCTTTTCGGCTGTCGATCTGATTTCCTGCGCCTTTTCTTGTCCTTGGGCGCGTGCCTCTGTGGCTTCTTCGCGACGCTCCGTAATCATGCGACTGACTGTGGAATCGCGCAGTTGTTCGGTCAAATCCGCACGAACGATACGGATATCAACAATGGCTACGCCACGGTCTTTCATTTCGCTGTTCACGCGATCACGAATTTGGTTCATCAATTTGCTGCGTTCGCTCGACAAAAGATTAGTAAGCGTTGCACGCGCCAAAACGTCGCGCGTAGCGGCATTCATCACGCTTTCGATGCGGGAACGCGCATTGAGTTCAGTGCCCATGCGCTGCAGGAATAGCAAAGGATCAACGATACGGTAACGCGCGAATGTATCGACAATGATTGGAATAGACCCGGATCGATTGCGCGCTGCTTGCGCTGCTTGTGTCTTGTGGGTTGTGGACGCTTGCAGCATGGCAGCACGTTCATCGCTTGCTAAGTTTACGCTTTCCGCATCTGGATCGACATCCAAAATACGGTTGTCGAAATAAACAACGCTTTCAATCGGCCACGGCATTTTGATTTTAAGGCCGGGTGCTGTGTGAACTTTCACAGGGTTGCCGAAGCGCAAGACAATTGCTTGTTGCGTTTGATCGACGACAAACATACATGCACCGCTAATGAGGACAGCGACGAAAAAGGCAAAGACAAGAATGTTAAGGCGTTGTTGCATGGCTATCTCGTCAAATTCCCTTCGGTTTCTTGCGACTTGCGGATCGCATCCAGCGATAAATAAGGGAGTACGCCTGCGCCGCCACCTTCCTGATCAATCACCAAGCGATTGGCATTGCTTAAAACTTCTTCCATTGTATCGATATAGATACGGTCTCGCGTAACATCTTTACCCGAGCGGTAACCATCCAATGTTTCAGTAAAACGTTCCGCATCACCTTTGGCGCGCGAGACGGCTTGGCTTGCATAAGCTTCGGCATCTTGTTCCATCTTGATTGCCTCGCCGCGGGCTTTGGGCAGAATGTCATTGCGATAGATGGTGGCTTCGTTTTGGAAACGCTCGGCATCCTGGCGCGCGGCGGCGACATCGTTATAGGCCTCCAGCACATCCGGATGCACAGTTGCCTCCAAAATCAAAACCTGCTTGATCGCAACGCCGGATTTGTAAGAATCCAAAACGCCTTGCATGGTTTTCCGGATACGTTCGGCGACATTGTTGCGGTCATCCGTGATGATCGATTGCAGACGCGTTTGCCCAACGACTTCGCGGATTGCGCTTTCGGATACTTGTTTGATCGTGTTTTCTTGGCCACGGATCGTGAATAGATAATCTTGCGCTTCGGCAATGTTCCACAATACGACGACATCTATATCGACGATGTTCGCATCGGCTGTCAGCATCAAACTTTCCGCCGGATTATCATTGCGCGATGAGGAAACGCCGTTATCCGAAAAACCGATCTGAATACGGCGATCGATCATAACGTTAAGCTTGGTTGCGCTTTCGATCGGCCAGGGCAGGTGGTAACCAAGACCCGGCTGGACTTGTGCGCGCATAACGGCGCCAAAACGTTTTATCACGGCGTTTTCGCCCGGCTGAACGCGGTAGATGCCAGAGCCAAGCCACAAAATAGCCAATAGCGCGATCAATAAAAGGACAACTTGGCCGCCGCCGCTGAAAATGCCGCGTATTTGATTGAGAAAGTCCTGAAAATCCGGCAGGTCGTTTTGGTCGTCCTGGCGGGGGCCGCGCGGGCTCCAGCCGCCTTTGGGGCTGTCGCGATCGTCAGGTCCTTGATTATTGGGGAGGCTCCAAGGGTTGCGTTTGCCGGAATCTTTTTGGTTATCGTTGCCAGACATGCCTTTGGACCGCTAAGTTGCCGTGATTGTTAAAACCTAAAGGCTAAACATACCGTTATGGGCTTATTTGGCAACCGTAAACCGACTGAAAACGACATCAAGGCAGCTTTGGCTGATCTTGATGTCGGTATCCTGCAATCCGTCATGGTGGATGGTACGGATGTGCGCGTGGTTGTGGAAGTGCTGCAAGTTCAAGCGAATGCTGCAACGGAGCGTGAAATTGAAAAGCGCCTTCATGCGGTAAAAGGTATCGGCACAGTCAGCGTCATACTGACGGCGCAACGCGAAGAAGCCCCAGCCAAAAAACCAAGTCGTATCGCGGTGCCGGTCCCGCACATTATCGCCGTTGCATCCGGCAAAGGTGGTGTTGGTAAATCAACGGTTGCAGTAAACCTCGCGGCCGCACTGGCCCAATCTGGACTAAAGGTTGGTTTATTGGATGGCGATATCTACGGACCATCTTTGCCGCGTATGACGCAAACGACGGGCGAGAAACCGCAGAAAGACGGCGAGAAAATTACACCTGTCCATGCCCACGGACTTAGTTTGATGTCGATCGGTTATATGGTAGCGGAAGAGGCGCCGATGATTTGGCGCGGGCCTATGATCCAGTCCGCACTCAAACAATTATTGCAGGATGTTGATTGGGCCGAGCACGATGTGCTTGTAATCGATCTGCCGCCAGGTACGGGTGACGCGCAATTGACTTTGGCGCAGGGGGTTAATCTAACCGGCGCTGTGATCGTCTCGACTCCACAAGATATTGCACTGATCGATGCGCGCAAAGGTCTTGAGATGTTCCGTAAGCTGAACGTGCCAATTTTAGGTATTGTCGAAAACATGAGCTATTTCTGCTGCCCATCCTGTGGTACGCGGAGCGATATTTTCGGCCATGGCGGTGCGAAGGCCGAGGCAGAAAAACTTGGCGTGCCATTCTTGGGCGAAATTCCACTACATGCCGACATCCGCGCGCTATCTGATGCAGGCACGCCCATCGTCCTAAGCGACAAACATCAAGCACAAGCATTCAAAAATATCGCGCAAAAAATTGCCGACGTAATCCGCGTAAAAAAAGCGGCTTAAAAAATTGAAACCCGCATCCGAGGTCTTCGTGGCCTCCTTGTGGGTTTCTTAAAGTTGAAACCCGCATCCGGCTTGGGGTCCGGATGCGGGCCTCTGATTAGCGACCTGCCCCTTGGGGTGAGGCTTGGGTTTGGAGGGAAGGAGAAGGCCGCTTTTCTGTCCTGCGTTTAAACGAGAGCATTCTCCTTTTTAGCAGTATCCTTTTTCATCTGCGCACGGCCGAGCTTGACCGCGTACATGCTGGAATCTGCGCCTTGCATCACACCTTCCGCAGTGTCGCCACCGGCGTAAGGGCGCATGCCGATTGATGCGCGCACAGGGATGCGTTCACCTTTCCAGCGTAGAACCAGAGAATTGAGACGAATGGCCAAATGCTGAGCGCGATCCACCGCAGCCATCACATCGGCATTCGAAAACATCAGAACGAATTCATCACCACCCAAACGGCCGGCCAGATCCATGCGACGAATTGCCGACTTAAGCGTTTCAGAAACCAGGCGCAAAGCAGCATCACCTGCGGCATGACCATGCGTGTCGTTGATGAGCTTGAAGTTATCAAGGTCGATCATCAAAAGAAGGCCGCCCTTGGTAAGGCCGCGCGTGGTGCGATCAAGTTCACGCTCAAAGGCATCGACAAAACCGCGGCGGTTGGTGAGGCCAGTCAATTCATCGGTTGTAGCCAGCGCTTCGAGGTGTTCGATGCGACCGCGTTGCAAAGCAATTTGGTGATTGGCGTCTTCCAGTGCGATGTGGGAGTCTTTGAGCATATCAAGCGCGACCGTTGCGATGCGGCGTAAAGATGCGTCATCCATATCGCGCGGATTGAGCGCATTTAAACGCGCATGCAATTCGCGACCAGCTTGGGCAGATGAGTCATTCTTATAAGCTTGAAGGGCAGCAATTTCGGCGCCTTTTGATTCGAAAGTTTTGCCCTTTAAAACCGCATCGGAAACCATAATTCTTCCTTTTCTAAAACTGTTCTTGGATATGGTTATTGCGAAACCCGTGCCAAATATCTCAAAGCTATAAATTCTTGTAATATCAATAGTTTGCCTAAGGGTTGCTATGGCATGAGGGTGTGGGTGCCAAAGGTAGCGCTGTGTATTGCGATAAGCACGGTGACGTACAAGGGAAATTTTTGCCCAGGGCGGTGAAAAACCTTTATAGAAACCCGTTTTTTTCATACACTATAGGTAAGGATGAAACGTTCTATTCTTCATGTTCTAGCGCTGTCCGCAGCGTTATGCGCGCCTATTGGCCCCGCTTTGGCCTTGGGGGGAGAATCCGGTATTGCCATCCAGCCACACCGGGCCCTTTATGATGTTACGTTGACATCGATCCAGAGCGGGGGGCAATTGGTTGATATTCGCGGCAAAATGTATTTCGAATGGAAAAAATCCTGCGATTCTTGGACGACGGATCACCGTTCATCGCTTATGTATGAATATTCTGACGGCACGTCCGCGCGGATTAATTCTGATTTTGCTTCCTATGAAACGTTGGATGGTAAAACGCTGAACTTTTCCTCCAAACGCGAAAATAACGGATCAATATTTGAAGAATATCGTGGTCATGCATCCTTGAACGCGAATGCCGATGGCGATGCTACTTATTCCATCCCGGAAAAAACAACATTGAAGTTGCCCAAGAATACGTTCTTTCCGATGCAACATACGGTAGAGATTTTGGAACGTGCCAAAAAAGGCGAAAAATTCTTTAATGCTAGCCTGTTTGACGGCAGTGATGATCAGGGTCCGCAACAGGTAAACGTCTTTATCGGCGGTGATGTAGACCCCACTCGCGGCATTAAAGACAATAAAAAAATCGATGCAAGTCTGCTGCGCGTCCCAGCCCATAAAATGCGCCTTGCGTTCTTCGATCCGAAGGATGATATGAGCGCAGCAGAATATGAAATGGACCTAGTTGCGCTAGACAACGGTGTTGTCAGCGACATCGAAATCATTTACGACAATTTCACCATCAAGCAGCATCTGGTGGCGCTTGAAAAAATGCCAATCCCGGCTTGCACGGAAAAATCGTCCTTTGGCGGCGAGTAGAAAATTCTTAATCATGTCTAAAACCATTCTGATCGTTGAAGACAATGAGCTTAATATGAAGCTCTTTAACGACCTTCTTGAGGCGCATGGCTATGCGACAGTCAAAACGCGCGAAGGTACGCGGGTTTTGGAAATGGCGCGCGAAAGTAAACCCGATTTGATTTTGATGGATATACAGTTGCCGGAGGTATCGGGGCTAGATCTCATCCGTTGGCTTAAAGAGGCGACTGATCTTAAAACCATTCCTGTTATTGCTGTCACTGCCTTCGCCATGAAGGGGGACGAAGACCGTATCCGTGAAACCGGATGCGAAGACTATATTTCCAAACCGATTTCCGTCTTAAGTTTCATCGATACCGTGCGAAAGCATCTGGGCGATCAGCCCCAGACCGCGCAGGGA
>DATCRN010000102.1:0-3840 GCA_036568945.1 Alphaproteobacteria bacterium
CGGTCTTTACGATCCCGTCATTACACCCATCGCGTTCAAGAATGATCAATATAACAATCCTGTCACAATTGCGGGTATGACCGTCATTCCCTTCGTGCAACAGCACGGGGTTGCGGGTCGGTCTTTAGGTTACCGTTTTGGTGATTTCGCCTATTCGACCGATGTGTCAGGTCTTGATGATGCGGCCTTTAAGACATTGGAAGGTGTAAAAACTTGGATTGTCGATTGTGCGCAATTCGATACCGAATTTGTGGTGGTGCATCCCAACTTCCAAGTCGTCAAGGAATGGAATGAACGCGTGGGGGCGGAACGTGTGATCTTAACCCACATGACCCCACGTGTGGATTACGACGTCATGCGATCCAAAGTGCCAGCTGGGTATGAACCTGCCTATGACGGTCTAGTGTTGGAGTTCACGTCATGATCGTCGCTAGCTGGAATGTTAATTCGGTGCGATCCCGCCTCGAACATCTACTGGCATTCTTGAAGGATGCCAAACCGGATGTTGTCTGCCTCCAAGAGCTTAAATGCCAAGAAGAACAATTCCCATTCGATGCCATCAAAGATGCAGGTTACCAAGCCGCCGTGATCGGCCAGAAAGCCTATAACGGTGTGGCTGTTCTTTCTAAAACGCCGATCAAAGAACATCATCGTGGGCTTGTGGGTAACGAAGACGATCCGCAATCACGCTATCTCGAGGCAGATGTCGACGGCGTACGCGTGATTAACATCTACGCGCCCAATGGCAATCCAATCGGCACGGAAAAATTCACTTACAAACTTCGCTGGCTCGAATTTCTCCATGCGCGCATGTCATCACTCCTCGCCGATGAAATCCCGTTCCTCGTCACCGGGGATTACAACATCATTCCGGAGGAGATCGATGCCAAGCACCCGGACCGCTGGAAAAAGGATGCGCTGTTCCAGCCTGAGGCACGCGCGATGTATCGCCGTTTCTTGAATTTGGGCCTCACGGATGCCTTCCGCCATATTCATGGGCGGGAAGAGGGGCATTACACCTTCTGGGACTATTTCCGTCAGTCTTTCGAGCACGATAACGGCATCCGCATCGACCATTTCCTATTGTCGCCGGATTTGGCCGACCGTTGTAAGAATTGTTGGATTGATAAGTCTCCCCGTGTTAAGGAAAAACCATCCGACCATACGCCGATCCTTTTGGAACTGAGATAATCATGTCGCTGACCAGCCTAACCTTGACCGAACGCTTTAAATTCATGGTGGAAGAGTTGGAAGCCATCAGCGTTGAAAAACGCGAACTGAATTTGAACAAAATCGTACCGGCTGTTGTTCTGCCGCTTCTTTTCAACGTGTATGGCGGACAAACGGGTGCATTCAGCCAGGCGCTCAAATCGAATGAAGCCGAAGTTTCATTATTATTCAGGCTTATTCAACTTGGTGTTGTTCGTCATTATCATATGAATAAGACATCGCTGAATGCGGAGGTTATAGAAGCGCAGTATAGATCTATCCGTCGCATGGCGACACGGGATCGCATCACCGATACAGCGACATTGGAATATGTGACGTATCTAATCGACCAAGAACAAAAACTACTCACAGATAGTCTTAACCCTCGTCCAGGTCAGTTTATTGCGTGGAATGCGGTTACGATGGTATCGCTCAAGGATATTTTTAAAACAGTTAAAGCCGCCGTGTATCCGATTGGTCTAGGCCGAATGTCCATAGGTGCCGCGTGGCACGGACAGGGAACGCAATTCGCTGAATTCTATGCGGACCTTAATCGCTTGTCGGATTGGAAGCCTTTTGTCGATAAATGTATTGATCACGGTCGCACGCCCAAAGCGTTGGCAAAACCGGTCCAAGCCTAAATTTGCATTGTTTGCGATGCCTGAGTTAAGACTTTTGTCATGAACTTCTTCACCGGCGACCTTTCTAAAAAATATAATCAATACAAGCGTGACATGGCCTTGATCAATCGCCAACGCCGCATGTTCCAGCCTGACAAGATCGTGCCTGGTTTGGCGCTGTCTTTGCTGTGGGGGCTGTATTCGCGCGAACAAGGGGCTCTTGGTCAAATCTTTGCTACCCGCGCCGACCACGGCTTTAGCTTTGCTATGTCGAGTGTGCAACAGCATCACGTTCCGCACTATCATGTGAAAGAAGGTCAGCAAGATATGCAGTGGCTTGATCGCACATACGAGCAGCTCAAAGATATCGCTGAGCGTATTGAGGATGCGGAAGGCAAAGCATTTGCGCTTGAAGCCGTGGATCATGATAATCAAGCGGCATTAAACGGCGATCATGATGCCATGTTCGTTCCCATGCATTTGATTTTGACATCTGTTGCCTATGCCGCGCGCGATCGCGGCCTATGGTGGACGCAGCGTATAGCATCGTGGCAGGGCACAGGTAGCCAACTTGCGAACTACTACGCGGACATTAATGGCTTGCGCGCCTGCAATGATTACGTCGAGCCATGCGAGGGCGTTCGTTATATTTCGATTAGCCCGCGTTAAATTGCAAACGATGTACCGCAACCGCAGGATGATGATGCTTGCGGATTGCTGATGCGGAAATGCGATCCTGATAGATCATCGACGAAATCGAGTGTCGCATCGTTTAAGAACGGTTGCGAAACTTGATCGACGACAAGTTGTCCAATGACCGTATCGTCACCATTGGCGGCTTGCGCAAATCCAAATACGTACTGAAAACCTTGGCAGCCGCCGCCCTCAACTGATAGGCGAACGAACTGGGACTCGTGCTCGGTGCAGAGTTTCTCAATCTGGCGGATGGCACTGTCGGTCAAATTCAAGTTCATCCCTATAAGATGACGGTTCGTTTAGGGGTTTTCAAGTTCCCGCGAAACCCTTATTCTGCCTAGCCTTATGCACCCGCTCGAAGCCGAAAATGAGTATAATTACTGCGCTCTGCCGCTAGCCGCTTACGCCTGCCGTCCGGACATGACCCGCGGCCGTCAGCATGCTGAGCCCGATAGCGCCGTCCGTACCCCATTTCAGCGCGACCGCGACCGTGTCATCCACTCTGCTGCCTTCCGCGCTCTTAAGGGCAAAACCCAAGTGTTTGTCAGCCATGAGGGTGACCTTTATCGCACACGCCTGACCCACACGTTGGAAGTCGCCCAAATTGCCCGCACGCTTGCCCGTGCCTTGTTGGTCAACGAAGACCTGGCCGAGGCGGTCGCATTAGCCCACGATCTCGGCCACCCACCCTTTGCCCATATGGGCGAAGACACTTTGATAGAATGCATGAAACCTTATGGCGGGTTCGAGCATAACGACCAATCACTCCGTATCGTCACAGCCCTTGAGGAACGCTACCCGCAATGGAACGGTCTCAACCTGACGTGGGAAACCCTGGAAGGGATTGTGAAGCATAACGGGCCAGTTAAGGGCGAATTGCCCCATACTTTATCGGTCGTGAATAAGGAACGGGATTTGCGCCTGGATACTTGGGCATCCGTGGAGGCGCAGGTAGCCGCCATTTCAGACGATATCGCCTACAATAGCCATGACATTGAAGACGGCCTGATCCAAGGCCTATTTACATTAGACGACGTTGCCGCAAGCGTGCCGCTGCTCAAAAAAATCCGCACCGAAAGCGAAACCCAGTGGCCCGATATTTCGCATGAACGTCGCATCCACGACATCGTACGTGAACTATATGGACGCTTTGTCATGGATGCGTTGGAAGAGTCACGCTCGCGTTTGAAAAAGCTCAGCCCCCAATCGCCGGAAGATGTGCGCAAGGCGGGATCGGCAGTGGTTGGCTTTAGCGCATCGATGGCGGAAGATCTGAAATCATTGCGCGCTTTTCTGATGCCGCGCATGTATCACC
>DATCRN010000103.1:0-2037 GCA_036568945.1 Alphaproteobacteria bacterium
GGAACATCCCATGCGCACACATCAGCAATAATTGTTCCGACGTGACGTCGCTTAAATTCATTTAAGAATGGACCGTAACATCCAAGCTGATTTTTCGTGGATGCCTAATCGTTCGGTTAGCAAATCAGCTGTCGCTTGATCGCCTGCGCTTGTTGCCAGATCAATAACTTTCGCAAGATTACCTGATAGCGATTCATTATCATCAGCCAAATCGCGCACCATTTGCATCGCGTCTCGGTTTTGCCCATTTTCGCTTAAGGCCGCACCTTTAATCAGGTCTTTCATGGATACCGGCGCATAGGAATCAAGCGCGCGAATTCGCTCGGCAATCAAATCCAGCGCGTTCCACAATTCCGTATACTGCGCCATGAATAAATCGTGCAGCGATTTAAAATGTGGGCCTTCGACGTTCCAGTGGCTCGCATGCGTTTTATAGTAGAGCACAAAAGAATCCGACAGAACACCGGTTAGACCTTCGACAATATCTTTGCGTTTCTTTTTATCGATCTGTTTCATTATTCATCACTCATTGATGTTGGCGGGCGTGGAATGCGATTCATGTTGAGATTTGACCCTGGGCCCAAGCTAGGCGGGGCCATATTAGGCGCTTGGCGCGGGGCGTTTTGACGATCCAAAGACTGTTGTTTGGCCAAAGCTTGCGCAAGTTGCGGCGCTACTTTGAGCGTTGCCGGCGACACATCGAACAAAATACCCCGGCTTGAGGATTCGTCTGCCAAATTATCGCGGTGCACCGATTGCGCAAAACGCGAGCGCGCCAGCCAATCTTGCATATGGCTCATGCCGCGATAAACGTTCGCGAATTCAAAATCATCTTCATTGACCGATACTTTCATAAGCGGCGGCAAAACCGCTTGCATGACGCGCTGTTTTTCAACGGCGATGACATGGATGTAGGGGGAAGCTTTGAGCGCATCAACAAAATCATCCGCAACAGGAATATTCATGCGCAGGGAATCCATGGATTGTCCGAATTCCAATGTCAACGACCGTTCTGCCACGTCAAAAATGACGCCCGATACGTCTGTATCGAATGTGTGGTTCCCAACCAATCCAACATCGCCTTGCGGGGATACTAAAAGATCTATTTGCATGCTGCCTGCCCTTTTGCCTGACTATTAATTTTAGTGCTTTTTGAGGGTTTTTTCCACCTTGTAGAGAACCCTTGTTTTGCGCCATTATGCGGCATGATTTTGGTCACCGGAGCTGCCGGATTTATTGGGTTTCATGTTGCCAAGGCTTTGCTTAAGGCGGGGCGCACTGTCATCGGCGTGGATATCATTAATGACTATTACGACCCCAGTTTAAAGGCTGCACGCTTAAAACAACTCGAAGGCATGCCCGGCTTTACCTTTTATCAAGCCGACATCGCCGACCAGGCTGCGATGAATGACATTGTCGCCAAACATCCTGGCATCACCCATATCGCGCATTTGGCCGCGCAAGCTGGCGTCCGTTATTCACTCGAGAATCCGCATGCGTATGGAACCAGCAATTTGACCGGGCAACTTGTGATGCTCGAAATCGCGCGGCATTTAAACAATCTAAAGCACTTCGTTTATGCCTCGTCCTCATCCGTCTACGGGAATTCATCACCCGTGCCTTTTTCCGAATGCGATCCGTGCGATCAACCTGTATCTCTGTATGCGGCGACCAAACGGGCGGCGGAATTAATGACGCATTCTTATGTGACGCTGTATAAATTCCCTGCCACAGGTCTTCGCTTTTTCACCGTCTATGGTGCGTGGGGCCGCCCGGATATGGCCTATTACCATTTCACTAAAGCGATCATGGATGGCACGCCGATTAAATTATTCAATAATGGTGACCTGCGGCGCGATTTCACCTACATCGATGATATTGTTGCAGGTGTCATCGCTGCCATCGATACGCCGCCAACTGATGACGCCGCGCACATTGTAGGCGACCAAGCGCACCGCATCATCAATCTCGGCAATCATCGCCCTGTAAAACTCAACGATTTTATCGATGTGATTGAAAAGGCGACCGGCCGCAAAG
>DATCRN010000104.1:0-3348 GCA_036568945.1 Alphaproteobacteria bacterium
GCGTGAAAGAGACGGTTGAAACACCGTCCACCAAAGAAACCACAGTGCCAACAGAAGAGAAAGCGACCGAGCCCGCATCGCAACCCGTCGAAAAGAAAACGGAGTTGCCCGTCACCAATGCCGTCAAGGATACGCTTTCAACCGTTGGTACAAGCGTTGATAAGCTAACAACCGGAGTGAACAACACAGCAACTACGACAACCGGAACAGTTGAGCGTGTCATTGCCAAGCCGCTTGAACTGAACAAGCCAGCAAATTAATTTTGAACAGAAATTAAAAAAGGCCCCGTTTTCGGGGCCTTTTACTTTGCTCCAGGCAATTTTTTATGGCAAAATACCGGGCGTTTTACGCAGCCAAACCACGTAACACGTACGGCAAGATGCCACCGTTTTTGAAGTATTCGACTTCGTCCAGCGTATCGATACGGCACAACAGCGTATATTGATCTTTGCTGCCGTCGGCGCGCGTAACGGTAAGCGTCACATCCATACGCGGCGTAATACCTTTAGCGACACCTGTCACATCGAAGGTTTCAGTGCCGACCAATTTCAAGTCTGCGCGTGTTTGGCCATTTTTAAATTGCAGCGGCAACACGCCCATACCGACCAGGTTGGATCTGTGAATACGCTCGAAACTTTCGGCAACGACCGCCTTCACACCCAGCAAATTGGTGCCTTTCGCAGCCCAGTCGCGGGACGATCCTGTACCGTATTCTTTACCGGCGACGACGATCAACGGGGTGCCGTCTTTTTTGTAGCACATGGCCGCATCGTAAATGGACATGACTTCACCCGTCGGGGCGTATTTCGTGATGCCGCCTTCGGTGCCTGGCACCAATTCGTTTTTGATGCGGATATTGGCAAACGTTCCGCGCATCATCACCTCGTGGTGACCACGGCGTGCGCCGTAGCTGTTAAAGTCGATCGGTTGTACGCCATGATCGATCAAATATTTACCAGCAGGACCGTCTTTTTTGATCGAACCGGCAGGCGAAATATGGTCTGTCGTGATCGAGTCTGCGAACACCGCCATCGCGCGTGCACCATGTACATCCGTGACAGCACCGCTGACTGATTTTGCCATACCGACAAAATACGGCGGGTTGGCGACATAGGTCGAAACAGCATCCCAGTTATAAGTCTGACCTTCAGCACCGCTGATGGCTTGCCATTCCTTCGTGCCTTTGAACACGTCGGCATAGCGGGATTTGAACATGTCGGATGTGACAGCCGTATTCACTGCGTCGATGACTTCTTGATTGCTCGGCCAGATATCTTTCAAGAAGACATCTTTGCCATTACGGTCCTGACCGATTGCATCTTTGGTGACATCAATCAGCATGGAACCGGCCAGCGCATAAACGACGCAAAGCGGCGGAGACGCCAGATAATTGGACTTCACATGCGGGTTCACGCGGCCTTCGAAGTTACGATTGCCCGACAGGACGGAACAAACGTTCAAATCGCCTTCGGTCACGGCATTGCCAATGGCTTCCGGCAGAGGACCGGAGTTACCAATGCAGGTTGTGCAACCGTAACCGACAAGGTTAAAGCCCAGCGCATCTAAATCTTGTTGCACGCCAGCGCGCGCCAAATAATCGGTCACGACTTGAGATCCAGGCGCCAAAGATGTTTTTACCCATGGCTTAACCTTCATGCCCAGCGCGTTTGCCTTTTTTGCAACCAGGCCAGCTGCAAGCATCACACTTGGGTTCGATGTGTTCGTGCACGATGTGATCGCGGCAATCGCGACATGACCGTCTTTCATGGAAAAATCAGTACCCGCCACTTTCACTTCAGGTACTTTGCCTTTGAGCGTTTCCAAATGCGTGCGGAATTCATTGGCCGCATTTGATAAGACAACGCGGTCTTGTGGACGTTTCGGACCCGCGAGGGATGGTTCGACCGTCCCCATATCCAACTCCAACGTGTCCGTGAAAATCGGATCGGCCATGCCTTTATCGCGCCACATGCCTTGTGCTTTGGCGTATTCGCGCACCAGGGCTACACGTTGCGGATCACGACCGGAAAATTCGAGGTAGCGACAAGTTTCTTCATCGATCGGGAAGAAGCCGCACGTTGCGCCATATTCCGGCGCCATGTTAGCGATCGTCGCACGATCAGCGAGCGTCATATTGTCCAAACCTTCGCCGTAGAATTCGACAAATTTGTTCACGACGCCTTTCTTGCGCAGCATCTGCGTGACCATCAATACCAAGTCGGTCGCCGTTGTGCCTTCTTTTGATTTGCCCGTCAGTTTAAAACCGATGACTTCGGGAATCAGCATCGATACGGGCTGACCCAACATCGCCGCTTCCGCTTCAATACCGCCCACACCCCATCCAAGAACGGCAAGGCCATTGATCATGGTCGTGTGAGAATCTGTGCCCACCAATGTGTCGGGATAGCAAACGGTGCGACCTGGATTCGATTCGTCTTCATCGGCCCAAACAGTTTGCGCCAAATATTCCAGGTTCACCTGGTGGCAAATACCTGTGCCGGGCGGCACGACGCGGAAATTGCGGAAAGCCTTTTGGCCCCATTTCAAAAATTTATAGCGCTCAGCATTGCGCTCGAATTCTAAATCCACGTTTTTCTGGAACGCGGTTTTGTTACCAAATTCGTCCACCATCACGGAGTGGTCGATAACCAAATCCACCATGACCTGCGGGTTAATTTTTTCGGCTTTACCGCCTAAGGCCACAACGGCTTCACGCATCGCTGCCAAATCGACGACAGCAGGCACGCCGGTAAAGTCCTGCATTAAAACGCGCGCAGGACGATATGCGATTTCGTATTCGGATTTGCCCAGCGTTTTTTGCCAGTCTTTGAATGCCTCGACATCAGCGACGGAGACGGATCTTCCGTCTTCAAAGCGCAACATGTTTTCGAGCAGCACTTTCAAAGAGAACGGCAAACGGCTGATATCGCCCAATCTTTCGGCAGCGGCAGGAAGCGAGAAATAATCATACTCCTTACCACCAACATTGAGTGTACGACGGGTTTGCAACGTATCGAGACCGGTGCGGGCCATGGCAATAATCCTTTGAAAAATCTAGAGCAAACGGGCGAAAACCCGCTTTAGAAGAGGATACCATGCATGGTGAAAAGATAAAGAACGGTTAATAGATCCGCATGCCGCGCAAACCTTGGAAAATCAGGGTCTCCAAGCATTAAAAGCGGACAAAAATCGTCCTGATTTAATTGGGGTGTAAAGCGGCACCAGCTGGCATCGGCATATATTGGCCACTTTGGGCGGCCCGCGCGGTTTGGGAATAGACTTTGAATTCCCCAATCAGACGGCGCAGACGATCTTTATCGCGTTGGCGCTGTTCGGGATCCGGTTCGT
>DATCRN010000105.1:0-5239 GCA_036568945.1 Alphaproteobacteria bacterium
ATTGTTTGGGCGATAGGCGGCGACCATCCATCCAGGTCAGCACGTCATCCAATGTCCAGCGCAGACGGCGATCATCCATCATCAAACCGCGCAAGAGTTCTACCATCCCACCCGGCAAGTGATCTTCGGGTGCAAGCAGCGTGGCATAGGTGCCGTATTGCATCTTATTTTGAATGATATCGGCATCCGATTTCGCGCGCATAGGGTCGCGCGTGCGGACCAGCAACGCGATGGAAACGCCAAGCGCATACAGATCATCTTGGTTGGTGCCGATGCCACGACCCGTGGGGCTTGCCATCGCGCGATCGATCGGCTCAAGCAGGACAGGTTGTGCAAGCGATGCGGGCGTGGACAAACAATCGCCCAACATGACGTAATCGTAATTTTCTTTGCCACCGTCAAACATGTTGGTGGGACGGATCGCGCCGTGAACAATATCGTTGTCGCGCAAGTCTTTGAGTGCGCCGATAAGCGGCACGACAATTTTATCCATCACCTTTTCGGATTTCATACCACCGCAGAATCCGACATTTTTATCCGCAATCGCTTTGCCTAAAACGTTTTCGTAGATGAATACGAAACGCGCGACACCCGTTTCCGGAATACGGCCAATGCCGGATCCGATCAAATGCAAAAGGGATGGGTTGGTGATACCGGCATAGGCAGGCCCTTGCCTATTACGCGGCGTGAACATCGGCTCGCACACATAGGCAATGAGCTCCCGACCATCGCTGCCTAAAGATTTGGCCGAATAGGCGCCGACATAATTGTTAGAATAAGAGATAAGACGTTTGCCGAGGTCGATTTCGATGGAATCACCGAACATCATCCTCCCACGCAAGATCGCATTGGTCGGGACGACCTCGGGCGCGCCTTCGCCTTCTTGCGCGGCGTGCGAGTCAGGAGATTGCTCAATTTGGAGTTTTGGACCGGCGGTCTCGTTAACGGTAACCATGGCTCGCGTTCTGCTAAGTCTGGGGGCTGTAGATTTCTTCCTCTTCATTGTACGGGAAAAGCCCCAAAAATCAAAGCTTTGTGCGTATAAGGCGGGCGTTCCTTTTTCCCCTAAATTATGCAATACTGGGGGCATCATGGATTACGCAGAACACAAGGTATCAGAGGCTTTGCGCCTGGCCGGCGGCAACGAAGCCAAGGCACGCCGCCAAATCCATGCCTGGTTTTATGAAGACCCCAAATTATTGCTGGAACTGACCCGTCCCCATTGGAATGGGATTGTAGCCTATGCCGTTGACCGGGCGGTTGCCCGTGCGCTCAAAGGCGAAAATATCGATGTGCGCCCAGCCTCCCCACGCAAATCCGGTAGCGCTAAAGCGCAAGAAGGATTCGGCAAAGAAATTTTGAAAAGTTTTGTGGCGGAACACGCGGCTCAATTCGGACGCGAACAAGCATCCGCGCCCGTGTCCAAACGCGCCGCCAGCCAAAATCATGTTGATGCGATCCATTTGATCGCGGCCAAATCCAAAAAGAAAAAATAACAATGCAGGCTCTTTTACAAAGTGCCGGTTGGGCTGATGCGGACACAGCGCATGTGACGCCCGATTGGTCGCCGCGACAATATTGGCGCGTGACAAAATCTAACGGTGATAGCGCGATTTTTTTGCAAGGCCCTATTCCTGATTTTCGCGGTCACGGCCTTAAAGATTTTGTCGAGATTGGAAAAAGAATATCCGCTCTCGGGTTAAGCGTCCCCCAAATTTACGCCTCCGACTTTGATAAAGCGCAGCTATTGATGGAAGATTTCGGCAGCACCGCCATTGAGGCGCCGGCAATTGAAAAAGAAGGATATGAAACAGCCATTGATGCACTTGCTGTTTTGCGCAATGCGCCGACAGATGGCTTGATCAATTACGAAGACGGCTACATCTATAAAAAACTATCTTTGTTTTCGGATGATCCCCAATGGATGGCTGCTTGGAAACAGATTGAAGATTCTCTGCCGCCCTGCCCGCATGTTTTCAGCCATATGGATTACAAAGCCGGCAATTTATTCTGGCTGCCCGAACGCGATAATATCAAACGCCTGGGCATTTTAGATTATCAGGCCGCGCAAAATGCACCCTTTATGTATGATTGTGTGATTTTGTTGGAAGATGCGCGGCGTACATTGCCCTGGGATATGAAGGCGCATTTGAAGGCGCGTTACATTGCGGCCCTTCCGGATGCTTGGAAGCCAATCTTTGATGTCTGGTATCCGGTGATCGCAGCACAATTCCATGTGGGTGTTTTGGGCCAAATTCGCGGGCGCGCTAACATCGACCCTGACATGCCTGCACGGCTTGAGGCTTATTTGCAGGATGAACTGCAAAGCCCATCTCTCAAATCCTTATATGAGTGGCGTCAAAAAACCGGCTTGGTTTGAAACTGTGTTTTTCTAAACTTAGCCGGAAATTTGACCTTGGAATGAGCGGAATGATATTCCTGATTTAAGGGATGATGAGAGCAGGATGGGTTTATGAGCGCTATTGCAATCGATCAACATCAATTGGCCAGTACGTTTTTAAGCGTAGGAAAATTTAGCAATAGTCTACGTGATGCCACGATAGATGAAGCACGCGTGGCAAAAACGGGTGAAAAATTTGCCGTGATTGAAAATGCGCAACGTATGGCCTCAGGCTTCCGCGTTACGTGCGAAGGCATTGTCGGCAACATCTTAAAGGGCATCGACCCATCAAGCGCCTTCAAAATCATGAGCCGTTACGAAGGACATCTGATCGATTCTGCCATCCAAGTGCTGGCTACCGAAAAAGTGAAGGATTTTGCAGCCAAGGCATTTGCCGGTGACGACGGCGTCACGCCGGAGCAAAAGGCCAATATCCTACGAAACCACGGTTTCCAACGCCTTGCCGATTTGGCGGTCAACCCGGCATAATCAAAAAACCCTGCAAAACCGCGAAATATATGTTGCGGCGGGCGGGTTTATTGCCTATCACATGGCTTTCAGGACCACACTTTTCAAAGGCCTGAAAGCCCCATGCCAAAACGTACTGATATAAAATCCATCGCCATCATCGGCGCGGGACCAATTGTTATCGGCCAAGCCTGTGAATTCGACTATTCCGGCACCCAAGCCTGTAAGGCGCTGAAAGAGGAAGGCTACCGGGTCATCCTGATCAATTCGAACCCGGCCACGATCATGACTGATCCGAACCTGGCCGATGCGACCTATATCGAACCGATCACGCCCGGCATTGTGGCTCGTATTCTTGAACTTGAAAAACCGGATGCTTTGCTGCCCACCATGGGCGGTCAAACGGCCCTCAATACCGCGCTCGCTCTGGCCGATGATGGTACGCTCGATCGTTTGAAGATTGAACTCATCGGCGCCAACCGTGATGCGATCCGCAAAGCGGAAGACCGTTTGCTGTTCCGTAATGAAATGGACAAGCTAGGCTTGAATTCGCCGAAATCGCGCTTGGTCAAAACACTCGCTGAAGGGATTGAGGCTTTGGAATTTGTGGGCCTGCCCACCGTTATTCGCCCATCCTTTACCTTGGGCGGTACTGGCGGCGGCATTGCCTATAACCGTCAGCAGTTCGAACAAATTGTACGCGAAGGCATCGACGCCTCGCCGGTCGGCGAAGTTCTAGTCGAAGAATCCGTTCTTGGCTGGAAAGAGTACGAGATGGAAGTCGTTCGCGATAAAAACGACAATTGCATCATCGTCTGTTCGATCGAAAACGTCGATCCGATGGGCGTCCACACGGGTGACTCGATCACCGTTGCACCTGCCCTCACCTTGACCGACAAAGAGTATCAAATCATGCGTAATGCCTCGATCGCTGTCCTGCGTGGCATCGGTGTCGAAACCGGCGGATCGAACGTGCAGTTCGGTGTGAATCCGGTTGACGGTCGCATGGTCGTCATTGAAATGAACCCACGTGTGTCGCGTTCTTCTGCCCTCGCATCCAAAGCAACCGGCTTCCCGATTGCGAAGATCGCAGCAAAACTTGCGGTCGGCTATACGCTCGATGAACTTGGCAACGACATCACAGGTGGTAAGATCCCCGCATCGTTCGAACCCACGATCGATTACGTCGTCACCAAAATCCCGCGCTTTGCGTTTGAAAAATTCAAAGGCACCGATAACCGTCTGACCACTGCCATGAAATCCGTCGGCGAAGCGATGGCTATGGGCCGTTCCTTTGAAGAATCCGTACAAAAGGCATTGCGTTCACTTGAGGTGAACCTGTCCGGCTTTGATGAAATACCAGTCGCAGGCGTTCAACCCGGCGAAACGCCGGATGCCGATCAATTGCGTGCGTCACTGTCTAAGCCAACGCCGCAGCGCCTCTTATATGTTGCGCAAGCCATGCGTTACGGCATGAACCTGGAAGATATTTATAACGTCACCAAAATCGATATGTGGTTTTTGGAGCGCATCAAGCGCATCATCGATACCGAAGCCGACATCAAAGCGCACGGCCTGCCCAAAGATCCGGTCGCGTGGTCCAAACTCAAAGCCTTAGGCTTCTCCGACGCGCGTCTAGCAAAACTTACTGGCGCGCAGGAAGATTCCGTGCGCAACGCTCGCCACAAACACGGCGTGCGCCCTGTCTATAAACGCGTTGATTCTTGTGCTGCCGAAATTCCATCCGTCACACCGTATATGTACGGTTGCTATGAATCCTATTTGAACGGACAGCCGCAATCCGAAATCGATGACACGGACAAAGAAAAGATCGTGATCTTAGGCGGCGGCCCCAACCGTATCGGCCAAGGCATCGAATTTGATTATTGTTGCGTGCATGCATCCTATGCGTTGCGTGAAGCAGGTTACGAGACGATCATGGTCAATTGTAACCCGGAAACCGTATCGACCGATTACGACACATCAGACCGTCTCTATTTCGAGCCGCTGACGCAAGAAGACGTGATCGAGCTCATCTCAGCTGAAAACAAAGCGGGCGCGAAAGTTAAAGGCGTGATCGTCCAACTCGGCGGTCAGACGCCGCTGAAACTGGCGCAGTTTTTGAAATCCGAAGGCATCCCTATTCTGGGCACCGATCCGGATATGATCGATTTGGCCGAAGACCGCGACCGTTTCAAAAAACTGATCGACAAACTAAAACTGCGCCAACCGCAATCCGATACGGCAAAGACATTGGATGTCGCCATCGAAAAAGCGAACGAAATCGGTTATCCCGTCATGCTGCGTCCCTCCTACGTGTTAGGCGGCCGCTCCATGCAAGTCGTGCACAATCAAGATGAACTTGAGGCG
>DATCRN010000106.1:0-4774 GCA_036568945.1 Alphaproteobacteria bacterium
GCGCGCGATCAGAAACCGCCACGCCCTGAAGGCCCACGCTTAAACGCGCATTGTTCATCATGGTAAACATGTATTTGATACCTTCATGCTCCTGTCCAATCAAATAGGCGGTCGCGCCGCCTTTATCGCCGAATGCCATGGTACAGGTCGGTGATGCATGAATACCGAGCTTATGCTCGATAGAAGCACAGATTAGATCGTTGCGTGTGCCATCTTCCAAAAATTTGGGGACGATAAATAGCGAAATACCCTTTACACCTTCCGGCGCATCCGGCAAGCGCGCAAGCACTAGGTGAATAATATTTTCAGCCAAATCATGTTCGCCATACGTGATGAAAATTTTTTGTCCGAACACTTTGTAGGTGCCATCACCGTTTCGTTCAGCGCGGGTGCGCACAGCTGCAAGATCCGATCCTGCTTGTGGCTCGGTTAAATTCATAGTGCCGGTCCACTCACCCGAAATCAGTTTGGGCAGATAGTAAGCCTGCTGTTCCGGCGACCCATGGTGCACGATGGCTTCAACAGCGCCTTGATTAAGGAGCGGACATAGACCGAATGCCATATTCGCACCCTGCCACATTTCTTGGAGCGGAAACGCCACGCACCACGGCAAGCCTTGTCCACCAAAATCGGTTGAAAACGGCACACCGTTCCAGCCGCCAGTGCGGTATGCATCATAGGCAGCCTTCCAACCATCGGCAGTTTTTACCTCGCCATCTTTCCAGACGCAGCCTTGCTGATCGCCGGGATGATTTAAGGGGGCTAAAATACCCTCCGCCAGATTCGCCCCTTCTCTCAAAACAGCTTCGATTAAGTCGTCGGAAAGCCCGTCTTGACCGGGCAAAGACCCTAGTGATTCCGCGCCTATTACCTGGCGCAGGATGAAAAGCATATCGCGGGTTGGGGCAGTGTATGGCATGAACGTTACTATACCTCAAATATACCATGTTGATTCTTAAAAGATTTTATAACTTGGCACGGTGATTGCAATTTATCCCATACGATGTTTGGAACCTATGGCACCACTCAGATTTCTGGAAACAACGCCCAAAATGGCGTGACCAAGGCGATTCGTAATGCGAGCGCCCAAACTGGGGTGGATTTCAATTATTTGGTCCAACAGGCCAAGGTCGAAAGCGGCATGAATCCAACCGCCAAAGCGCGTACCAGCTCCGCCACCGGCCTCTATCAGTTTATCGAGCAAACCTGGCTGCGCGTCATGAAGCAGCATGGCGCCGAGCACGGATACGGCAATCTGTCCGACAAAATTCATCAAAAATCCAACGGCCAATATGCCGTTGCTGATCGCGGTGCGCGCGCAAGCATTCTGAATATGCGCAAAGATCCCAAGGTTGCATCGCTGATGGCGGCAGAACTCGCCACCGATAATCACGATTACCTGCAATCGACCGTTGGGATTGAGCCCAATCAAACCGATCTTTATATGGCGCATTTTTTGGGTGCTGGCGGCGCATCGAATTTCTTAAAATCCATGAAGAAAAATCCTTGGGCGCCGGCTGCGAGCATCTTTCCGGAAGCAGCCCGCGCAAATCGCGGCGTGTTTTATGCGCAAGGGCGTCCGTTGTCCTTACAACAAGTATACAATCGCTTTGAAGCCAAGTTTGATGGCAACAGCGATACGCCGGTCATTCAAACCGCCAAAGTCGAAAATATGATTGATACGCAATCAAACAATCGCGTGACGCTTGCTGATGCTGATGATTGGTCTGCGCCTGGCGCACGCCATGCCCATCGCTTCTCGACACAAAATCGTACGGCTGGTTCTGCAGATACGTATTACACACCTGTAACATATTCACGTTACAAAGGACCGCTCATGCAGAACGGGCAATACGCAGCACAAGAAGCCGCCATTCAAGCCATCGCGCCACAACAAGATTCGATCAATCGCATATCCGACAATCGCATTCCGGGACGCCTATTAAGCTCTCCGGTTGATGTCATGTTCATCAACCAATCAATGCGCATGCAACACAATGACGACGACCGGTATAATGCGTAAAATCACGCTCTTTTAACTTTTCAATCATATCAATCCTTTACCCGCCTAAATTCGACAGGTAGGGTCGATTTTTGCTATATCTGTAAGTGACACCAACCCCGTACAAAGGAGTAGATGTCATGAAAGACAGACTGAATAGAGCGGTTAATGCCGACGCAGTACGTCTAGCGGAAGGTCAGTGGCAAATGGCCACTTGGCTGCGAAGAAAAAGTGAACCGTCACAATTTCTTCATGCCATGATGGCCCTACAAGCCTCCCGCAGAAGTGATCTGGCAAAGCCGGTCGTCAGTGTCTCGTAATAGAGACTGACATTTTAAGTAGGAGTGGAGCGGACCAAAATGGAGGTCCGCTTTTTTGTTGTCTTAAAAAATGGTTACCAAAATTTTAACAATTCCTTAAAAGTTTTTCAGTATATGTGATCGTGACACCACTTCTTTTACCAGCAACAGGAGGAGGTCATGTCAGAAGGATTTTTAAGTCGGTTATTCAGTTACGAGGCAGAAGGTTGCCATCATCGCGGTCACCGTCAGCACAATAATCAAGGCCTTGGCTCGCTGTGGTTTCTTGCGGCTTTCTTCGGTCTAGCCGGTGTAGTGGTCGCTGCAGCTGTTAACGAGCTTACCCCTTAAAGCCTTGTGCTACGAGGTAGATCTCCGAACTTTCCGCGCGCGATGCGGGCGGCTTTATATGCTTCACAGATTTAAAGCGCGGCTTGATCGCTTTTAAAAGGTCATCTTCCGTGCCGCCTTGGAAAACTTTGGTGACGAACGATCCGTTCGGCGCTAAAACCTCCGCCGCAAATTCCCACGCCATTTCCACTAAGGCCATCATGCGCAAATGGTCCGTCTTTTTATGACCGGTCGTGTTGGGCGATAAATCCGATAGAACGACATCAGCAGGACCGCCGAGCATCTTTTTTAAAACATCTGGTGCATCATTGTCCGTAAAATCCATTTGGATGAATTCGACGTTAGGAAGTTTATCCATATCCAAGATATCGATCGCCACGATCTGCCCCATATGCTTTTGCGACAGCACTTGCGACCATCCACCTGGCGCCGATCCCAAATCGACGACACACATACCGGGCTTGATTAGCTTGAGACGCTGATCCATCTCAAGCAACTTGAATGCCGCGCGGGAACGGTAACCTAGGCGCTGCGCTTCATGCACATACGGATCATTGATATGGCGATTAAGCCAACGCGTCGAGGATGTCGTGCGGCTAGCCGCTTTTTTGACGCGTTGGGTTTTTTCGCGCGAGGTCGGTGGTTTTTTGGTCATCTAGACCTCCCCCGCTTAAATATTAAGCCTTTTCGACTTGGCTGAAATCGAGTTCGACCGGTGTCGGGCGACCGAAGATCGAAACGGACGCTTTGAGTTTGCCCTTTTCATCATCGATTTCTTCAACCGTGCCAACCATGGACGCAAACGCGCCTTCGGTAATACGAATTTCTTCGCCAATGTCGAAGGTAACTGTACGACGCGGCGCGCCGCCTTCTGGTGTCGTGAGTTGCTGGATCAAGCGCTCTGCTTCTTTTTCGGAAATAGCCTGAGGCTTATTGCCGGATCCTAAGAAGCCGGTAACTTTCGGCGTATTTTTAATCAGGTGCCACAAATCATCCGAAAGTTCGACCTTAGCCATCACATAGCCGGGGTATACATTGCGTTCGGTATTGACGCGTTTGCCGCGTTTAATTTCAGTGACTTCTTCTTTCGGCACCAAAATGTCATGAATCGTCGATTCAAGGCCTTGTTTTTTGGCTTTGTCGCGAATGGCTTCAGCCACTTTGGCTTCGAAACCGGAATAGACGTGAAGAACGTACCAACGAGGGGCTACAGCAGACATGTTTAAATCCTTATCCCAAAATCAGTTTAATCAAGACGGAAATGACCTCATCGGTCAAAAACAAAAAGATGGCGGAGATAAATACCATGACGAACACCATAATGGTGGACACGGTGGTTTCTTTGCGCGACGGCCAAGTAACTCTGCTGAGTTCCTGACGGACCTGGCGGATGAATTCGATCGGATTGCCTTTGGCCATGTTTTAAAATCCTTAAAATTTGTTTCTTCCGGACAGAGGTTCGTAACGCCTAAGGGGCGGGAGGAACGTTTAAAATGTCAGGAATAGAGGTTTTATAAGCCCATTGTTCCTTAAATTCCAGTCTTTTTTTACGGGCGGAACCGGAAGGAGGCTTAAAGCATTGGTTAGGCGTCATTTAAAAGGAGCTTTATCATGTCAAAAGTCATCACAGCCACCTTCAAAACCCGGGAATCGGCTGAGTCGGCCATTGCCCGTCTGGAACGCGTAGGCGTCCAAGAAAACCAAATTTCAGTCGTCGTCTCCGAAAATACCCGCGATACGGCCTTTAATCTGGAGCGCGATAACAAATCTGATAAAGGCATCGCCTATGGCGGCGTTGCCGGCGGTTTGGTTGGCGCGGTTGTTGCGGGCCTTTTATCCGCAGGCGCGGTTGCCATTCCGGCAGTCGGTTTGGTTGTTTCTGGATGGTTGGTCTCCGCAGCGGCTGGCGCGGGCGCCGGTGCACTGACGGGCGGCTTCCTTGGCGGCCTGATCGGCACAGCCATTCCAGAATACGAAGCAAAAATGTATGAAGGCGCATTGAAAGATGGCGCGATCCTTCTGGCCGTCAAAGCCAAAGATTCGGAACAAGCGAAAATGATCGAAGGCCTTCTGGAAGAAGTCGACGCGCATCATATCGCCGCATAATTTGCAGGTCCTTACC
>DATCRN010000107.1:0-4634 GCA_036568945.1 Alphaproteobacteria bacterium
GCACCATGTTGCGTGTCCGTTCACGCGACAGGCTATCGCGCACCATGATGCCCATACTGGGATCGGGCGTGGTGATGGTGGATGAATAACGTGCGGCCTCGGCAATGGCGCTTGCATAGATTTGCGCTTGGCGCTCCAAACTATCCAGCTCGCCCGCAATCAATTCCTGCTGATAACGGCTTAAATACAAAAGTCCGCCCGCCAGAACGATGAGCGCCATTACGTTGACGGCAAAAATGCGTAAGGATAGGCGTGAAACCCAACGACGCCTGGATCGCGCGCGTATCAAGCGACGCAACCGAAACGGTAATTCCGTAAGGTCTGACGGTAGTTGGATCATGGGCACGGTTTTAGCCCAAACTGGCCTTTAAGGCTATTCCTTATAGCGGTAACCGACGCCGTAGACGGTTTCGATATGGTCAAAATCGTCATCGATCACTTTGAATTTCTTGCGGATGCGTTTGACGTGGGAATCGATGGTGCGGTCATCGACATAAATCGTCTCGCCATACGCTTGATCCATTAGCGCATCACGGTTTTTCACGTGACCCGGGCGCGATGCCAAAGCTTTGACCAGAAGATATTCCGTGACGGTCAGCGGGACTTCCTTTGCCTTCCAGGTGCACAGATGACGTTCATCATCTAAAACCAGATCGCCGCGCGACATGATTTTGGTGGCATCGCCCGCGGTGGGTCCTTGGCTGCGCAATGTTTCGCGGCGCAAGATCGCGCGAATACGTTCAATAAGCAGACGTTGCGAGAAGGGTTTCGTGATGTAATCGTCGGCGCCCATTTTCAAGCCCAGCAGTTGATCGATCTCATCATCTTTGGAGGTCAGGAAAATCACCGGCATGTGCGAGGTCTCGCGCAGTTTCGTCAAAACTTCCATGCCATCCATACGCGGCATTTTGATATCGAGCACAGCCAAATCCACTGGATTGGTCTGTAGGCCTTTGAGGCCCGCTTCACCATCATTGTAGGTCTTTACATCAAAGCCTTCAGCCTCAAGCGCCATGGTGACGGAGGTCAGAATGTTTTTGTCGTCGTCGACGAGGGCAATACGTGCTTGGGCCATAAAAAACCTTTCTTAATGAACTCTTAATGCACACTATCTAGGTATAAAGGCAGTATAATGGCTTTTTTATAGGCTTTTTAAGACTTTATGTGCTATTAAAATGCTTATGAAAATAAGACAGGGACGAATTTCGCTTTGAATTTCAATTTCATAGCCGGACAGATGCGTACGATCCCGACCCTTGCGAACAGCGAGGCGTGGGCGACTTTCCTTGAAAAACAAGAACAATTCTCGTCCCGTGCCACGCAAGTGGTCAATCAGATCATGCCGCAATTGCCAGAAGAGGTTTTGCCGGCCTGTCTTGAGCTTTTGCAGACCGCGATCAAGCAAACGGATGCTGTATCTTTTGAAAAACATGTTCTAGGCGCGTGGTTCACCATGTCGCGTTTGATGGAGCGTTTGAAAGAAGGCAAAGAAGATATTTCGGTGTCTTCGCGTACTTATTCGGTGCCCAACCCTGACGGTATCGAATTTGAAGCGATCAAAGGATCGGACGGTATTCCGATCAGCCGCAAAATCATCATCGACGATCACTTCACCATTTTCCGTGATGGAAAACCGTTCATCTATAAAGCTAAGTATCAGCCGATGCGCCATTTCGGATCCATCGGTCGCCATGATCCGAACGATCCCAAGGCGGAACGAAATGCGTATCACGATCATAATTTGCTGCTCAAATATCAAGCAGCCATCGAGGCCGGATTGATTGCTGGTGCTGCGATCGAAGTGCGCGGTCTGATCGATTTAAAATTCCTGGAGTGGGCTTTTGGTACCAACGCCTTTAATCCCGGCGCCGTGCCTGACGTGCAGATTATTTACAATATGCAATTGCCGTCCGGGGCTGAGTATCGTTTTACGTTGAAGAAAACCAGCGAAATTATGCGCGATTTAACAGTTGAAAATCCAACGCACGCATATACCTCAGAGGACCTTGCCGTTATCCGAGGTATTGAGAGTGCTCTTAGTAACCCATCACAACGCGAAATCTATGAGATCATTTCCGGTTACAAAATGATCGATCAAACCAAATCCCTGACGCGTGTGTTCAATGATAACAAAGTGGGTACGCCGGACGGCACGCTCACTTATGATGATATCAAGGATTACGATACCTACAGCAAAATCAAAACCGGTCTTGATGAAGCGCGCTGGAAACGCGCCGCCGATATCCGCCCGGAACGTTATAATCTTAATTCCGACACGATTTTTTCCGATCGCAATGCCGGTATTGAAGACGATTTGGTCCGTCTTGAAGAGATGATCGAGGCGTATCAGGAAACACTGCGTAGCCGTCCTGAGCTTGCTAAAACCAAAACGAATTACATTTTGGGCGAACTGGGTACGAAGGAATATGACCGTAAAAAAGCCGAAGTCGTTGAAGTGTTCCGCAAGAACATCTCGCTCGTGCGTGCCGCTGAATTGGAACGTCGTCATAGCCCTGCTTACGACTCTTTGAGTGAAGAACGTAAAATGATGGGCTGGAATGGTCCTAAAGAAGGTATTGGTCTTTCGATCGAGCACATCATGTTCGATTCTATCGTCGAAGTTGTCGCTCAAGGCCCGAACAAAAAAGGCCGTTCTTATGAAGGCGCCAACGAGCGTTTCATGACAATCGATAACGTCATGCAGCATTTGGAGCGCGAGCAGGAGCGCGAAGTTTACCAAATGCAGTTCTATGACCCAATCGCTAAGGAAGTAAACCCGAACCAAAAATCGCTATCGACGTTCTACCGTGATGCATCGCGCCAAAAACATGAACGTCTTGTACTCGATTCCCGCCGTACCAATATCAAACGCGCGCTGGAATTTTTGGATAGTCCCAGCGAAAAAACCAAAGCACTTTATGCGCGCAATAAAATCAAACGTAATACCGCAGGCCAACGTGCCGCCTATACAGCCGTAAAAGATGAGATTGATGATTTAAGAGCCAAGGTTCAAGACGCGCGGGATTCCATTGAAGCTGCTAATGCGGCCGTCATTGCTGAATCGCGCCGCACTAAGGTCAAGTTTTTAGGCGATGAGCATCCTTTGGTGATGGAACGTGAAAAAACCATCCAGAGCGTCATCGACCATGAAATCGTGCTTTGGAAAAAACTGGAAACTTTGTTCGATTCCGGTACGCGCCGTAAGCTTTTCACGCAAGTGTTCTCGCGTAAAGAAAACATCATGAAATTTATTTACGCGGTTGATAACAAGAATCACATTGTGTTCGATGAAGAAGCGCGCAAGCACAGCAATTTCGGACGCGCCAGCCACTCTGAACTCGTGTCCGGCCAGTTCTGCTATGGCGCTGGGGAAATGGTGTTCTTCCGCAACGACAACACGGAAAAATGGATTTTAAAAGAAATCAATAACGGGTCCGGCCATTACCGCCCACCGACACAATCACTGACTTTTGCATCGCAATGTTTCGTGCGTGAGCTGTGCGGCTATTATCAGCGCAACGGATCTACGCCGGAACAATCGGCAGCAGCTTCGATCGAGTTCGTGGAGAAAAGTCGTCTTACCGATGCGATTGCGCGCGGCCGCCCCTTACGCGATGCCGAAATCGGCCTTACATCCAGCCATATTTTGGATATCGTCCGCAGTGCGCCGTCCTTACGTCCCGTTTCACCATAAGACGCTATATAAATACAGCGATCCTGCCACGCACACCAAAGACGGACGGTCTTTGGGTAAAGTCTTGAGCGCGTCGATGAGATTTTTGGCGGTCGGATAATGCGTCCCGATCCGCATTTGCAGCTCAGTTGCCGTTTGCGGCTTTTGACCTGTAGGCAGGTCAACCAAGGTAAGCGTATCGTACGTCCCCAAAACAGCCTTAAAAAATTCTTCAGGTTCCTTATGAGCGGACATGCCGACCACCAAATGGATGGGCCGGCTAAGATCTTCCTTTTTCCAGGCTTTTAATTGGTCGGCTAGGGCCATGGCACCGGAATCGTTATGGGCACCGTCAAACCAGAGTTCCCACCCTTCGGAAAGTTCAGCTGCTACAGGGCCATCAATGATGCGCTGCATGCGTCCAGGCCACTCGGCATGGGTTATGCCCCAGTCGATAGACGCCTGATCAATTTTAAAACCGACCTTGTTTAATTCCTGCGCAGCTGCCTGAGCGGTTGCGGCATTTTCTAGCTGATGGCTGCCGACCAAATTAGGGGTGAGCGCAGTTTGCGCTGGGAAATCGCGCCCTGCAATATAAAGAGGTGCATGATGGCTGATGGCTGTTTGTTCAAACACGGGTAAAACATCGTCCGGATACATTTGCGGGCCAATAATGCACGGGACATTGGATTTCATGATTCCGGCTTTTTCCGCAGCAATTTTTGGCAGCGTGTCTCCCAAAAACTGCACATGGTCATAAGAAATCTTAGTGATGATGGTAAGCGCCGGATTTGGCACCACATTGGAGCAATCCAAGCGTCCGCCCATACCGGTTTCAAGAAGTACGATATCCGCGGGGGTATCGTGAAAAGCTTTGAAGGTCATGGCAGTCGTAAATTCAAAAAATGTGACTGGATCGTCCGCATTGATGCGCAAAACGTGGTCGTACAAATCAATCAAT
>DATCRN010000108.1:0-4882 GCA_036568945.1 Alphaproteobacteria bacterium
GTTTGGCAATCAGCGCTGCGGTGTTTTCCGGCATGCCGTGGCATAGCCCCGCATCGTCGCATTTCAGATTTTTGGAAACACCGGCGATCGATTCAATCTGTGATCCGGGACCGGCAAACAGCACGTGAATATCGCCACCGATTTTGGTGGCTGCGGTCACGGTGGATAATGTGGCAGGCGTTAATTTGCCTTGGGTGAGTTCAGCGACAACAAGAATGGTCATGACTAGATCACCTTCGCTTCGTTTTTCAGTTTGTCGATCAAGGTGTCGACATCCGGGACTTTGATGCCGCCTTTGCGTTTTGCCGGCTCTTCGACTTTTAAAGTTTTGAGGCGTGGGCCCACATCAACGCCAAGCGCGTCGGGCGTCAATGTCTCCAGCGGTTTTTGTTTCGCTTTCATGATCTGTGGCAGCGCTGCATAACGCGGCGTATTCAATCGCAGATCGGTGGTGACGATGGCGGGTAATTTCAATGAAACAGTTTCAAGACCGCTATCGACTTCGCGCACCACGCCGACATTGCCACCGTCGATAGTCACTTTGGATGCGAACGTGCCTTGGCCCCAGCCGAGCAAAGCTGCAAGCATTTGGCCTGTCTGATTGCTGTCATCATCAATGGCTTGCTTGCCCATGATAACGAGATCAGGTTTTTCTTTATCGACAATCGCCTTCAATATTTTGGCGACACCTAAAGGTTCAACATTTTCTGCTGTGACCAAAATACCGCGGTCGGCGCCGACCGCCATGGCCGTACGAATGGTATCTTGCGCTTGCGCGGGGCCAATCGATACGGCGATGATTTCAGTGGCCTTGCCGGCTTCTTTTAAACGCACCGCTTCTTCGACGGCGATTTCATCGAATGGGTTCATCGACATTTTGACGTTGGCAAGCTCGACGCCGGACTGATCCGCTTTGACACGGATTTTGACATTAAAATCGACGACGCGTTTGACGGGAACAAGAATTTTCATGGATTGATCCTTAGCGGTTCATCATCAGAAGAGCGAGGAAGAGAAGGGCGGCACCTTGTGCCATCACGCGCACGCGCATGAGTTTGTTGCCGTATTTTTGATTAAACTCGCCACCGCGGCCCATAGCCACAAAACCGGCCACGAGGGAGGCAACAACGACCAGGACACACAGTCCGAGCATTACAGTCAGAAAAATGTTCATACGAATGATTCTATACTGATTTAGGGTAAGGGCAAACGCTTAAGATTTCCCTTAACTGTGACGCACCGCACACAGGAAATAATTGACGTCTACGTCCTGTGTGTCCTCAGCAAAGCAGCGTTTTAAGGGATCGTAGACCATGCCGGTCATGTCGACGATTTTGGCGGCCGGGGACAACATAGCGGACAATTCGGAAGGTTTTTTGAATTTGCGCCACGAATGTGTGCCGCGGGGAAGCCAGCGCAAAATGTATTCAGCAGCGACGATGCCCAGCGCAAATGATTTCGGATTGCGGTTGATGGTGGACATGATGATGACGCCACCCGGCTTCACCAATGTGAGCAGCGACTTTACAAATAGTTCCGGCTCATCGACATGTTCGATAATCTCCAACGCCAGAACCACATCGAACTGACCTTTAAAATCTTCTGCCGTGGTGCAGATGTAATCAACGTTTAGGCCGCTTTGCTTGGCATGATTTATAGCTGCCTCGATGTTTTCTTGGCCGGCATCAATTCCGGTGACTTGGGCCCCCAAACGCGCTAAAGGTTCACACACCAAACCGCCGCCGCAGCCGACATCCAGAATTTTGGCACCTTTAATCGGGCGGCCATGCGCCTCAATCCAGCGTTTCAAGAGGGGCATGCGCACTAAGTTTATGCGATGCAAAGGCTGCATTGGCCCTTGCTCATCCCACCAGTGCATAGCAAGATGCGTAAATTGTTCGATTTCGCGCTGGTTTGCCGTCGTGGTTGCTCGGGTCGTCATAGGAGCTATTTAACGCATATGAGTATCATTGTCATGAAGTTTGGCGGCACATCTGTCGCCAATATCGAGCGCATCGAACACGCGGCCGGCAAAGTCGCGCGGGAGGTCGCACGCGGACACCAATGTGCCGTTGTCGTATCGGCTATGTCGGGCGTGACCAATCAACTGGTTGGCTGGGTCAATGAATTGCATGCCGATTACGATGCGCAGGAATATGATGCAGTCGTTGCGACGGGTGAACAGGTCACAGCGGGCTTGATGGCGATTGCGCTACAAAAGCGCGGACTAAAATCCCGTTCCTGGCAAGGCTGGCAAGCGGGTATTATTTCATCCTCAGCACACGGTAAGGCGCGTATACACGCGATCGATGGCGGGCCGTTACAAAATGCCTTGGGCGCTGGGGAGATTCCCGTCATTACCGGTTTCCAAGGTGTGACGGGGCAGGGGCGCATTACCACACTTGGCCGCGGCGGCTCTGACACGTCAGCAGTGGCGCTTGCAGCAGCATTGGAAGCCGAGCGTTGTGACATTTATACCGATGTGGATGGTGTTTACACGACCGATCCGCGCATCGTGCCCGAAGCGCGCAAGTTGCCGTTCATTTCCTATGAGGAAATGATGGAGCTTGCGTCTGTCGGTGCAAAGGTTTTGCAGATCCGCTCAGTCGAATTGGCCATGAAAAGAAACGTAAAGCTGCAAGTATTGTCATCACTCGATGATACTATCGGCAGCGATTATCCAGGCACCATGTTGGTGAAGGAGGAAGATATGCTCGAATCCCAAGTCATTTCCGGCGTCACACTTTCGCGTGACGAAGCGAAGATCACACTGCGCGGAATCAAAGACGAACCCGGTATTGCAGCCAGCGCTGTGCGTCCACTTGCCGAAGCCGGAATTAATTTGGACATGATCGTGCAAAACGTCACGATGGATGGCAAGTATACCGATATGACCTTCACAGTTCCACAAAGCGAACTTCCAAAAGCATTGAAGGCGATCGAAGGCGGTGGTGTGAAAGCGCAAGAAATTATTACCGATGATAAGGTCGCCAAAGTGTCGCTCGTTGGTATTGGTATGCGCGCGCATCCGGATATTGCGCTTCGCATGTTTGAAACATTGGCGGCGGAAAAAATAAATATCGGCGTCATTGGCACATCGGAAATCAAAATCAGTGTGCTCATCGATCAATCGCGCGGTGAAGATGCCGTGCGTGCGTTGCATCGTGCGTTCAAATTGGATCAGGTGGAAAAGGCACCGCAAATTCTGAAAAACCGTGCGGAAGAAGGGCTTTAGACGCTCACTTTATCCACATTATCCACAGGTCCTTAAAATCAGGGGACAAATTAAGTTAGCCCTGTAAAAGCCTCATCGGTTTGGTATAACCGGACCCATGCTCAAACTCAGAATGGTCGATAAGAATATTCTCGATCACTACACCGATCTGCCGGTGGGTGAGGTTTTGCGCCGCGCGCGCCTGGGTTTCGGGATGGAACTAGCTTATGCGTCCGCGCGCTTGAATATTCGTAAGGAACACTTGCAAGCTATTGAAGATAATGACATTACGCGTCTTCCAGGCCGCGTATACGCGGTTGGCTTCGTGCGCGCCTATGCCGACTTCTTACAACTGGATTCTGACAAGATCGTCTACATGTTCAAAAGCCAGGTCATCGGCCACACAATCACCCGCGATCTGAATTTCCCTGTACCGGTTACCGAAACCCGCAACCCGGCCTGGTGGATGGTCACGGCATCTTTGGGTACGCTTGCCGTCATCGGTCTGTTGTTCTGGCTTTTGGGTGGAACATCGGACACCGAAGCCAAACCGGAACTCCCGGCATCGGTGGCTGCCACGACAAAGCCGGAAAGCAAACCATCGCTGGATGCCGTTGAAGCAGAAGAACCGATTGTTCAAGGCGATGGCAAACTCGAAATTACCGCGAACACCGAAGCGGCTTGGGTCGAAATCCGTTCCTCGGATGATCCTGATAAAATCATTTTCTCCCGCGTGTTGAAAAAAGGCGAAAGCTATACAGCACCGGACATGAACGACTTATTGCTTTCGACCGGTAATGCCGAAGGCCTATCGGTTACCTGGGAAGGTAAGGCAATAGATGTGTTCGAAGGCCGTAAAGGCATCGTTCGCAACCTGCCGGTTTCCGCCCTCTCGGCCTATAAAACCCAGCCACAAGTGACTGAGCCTGCTTCCGGCGCTGAAGAATCCACGCCGATCAAGGCCGAAGCCGCCAAAAAGGCCGCTGAATAGCTTGTTTTTGCCTTAAGTTCCGCGCTACATAATCCGCATGACAACTGACCATACCAGTGTTCGCCCCTGGCGGCAGATTCAGCGCCGCAAATCGCGCCAGATTATGGTGGGTACTGTGCCTGTGGGCGGTGATGCGCCGATCACGGTGCAGACGATGACCAACACGCTGACGCATGACGTGGCGGCGACTGTGGCGCAAATCAAACGTTGCGAAGATGCCGGTGCCGATATCGTGCGCGTATCTTGCCCCGACGAAGCCTCAACCGCTGCTTTCAAAGACATCGTCAAACAAGTCAAGGTCCCGCTCGTCGCGGACATCCATTTCCATTACCGCCGCGGTATTGAAGCAGCCATTGCTGGTGCTGCGTGTTTGCGCATTAATCCGGGGAACATTGGTTCACCTGAGCGCGTACGCGAAGTCATCAAAGCTGCCAAAGACAATAATTGTGCGATGCGCATCGGTGTAAACGCCGGATCACTTGAGCGCGATCTATTGGAAAAATACGGCGAACCGTGCCCTGATGCAATGCTTGAATCGGCGCAACGTCACATTCGCATTTTGGAAGACAATGATTTCTTTAATTTCAAAATTTCCTGCAAAGCATCTGATGTGTTTATGGCGGTCGCTGCGTACCAGTTGCTCGCGGATGCATGCGACTATCCGATTCATTTAGGAA
>DATCRN010000109.1:0-12340 GCA_036568945.1 Alphaproteobacteria bacterium
CCTATGGGCGGTAAAGCCCCGGTGACCGGTTTCCATTCCACGATGGAAAGACCGGATTCCGTGAGGCGCGTGATTGCGCCAATTAGAGCCATTAAAAACACCAAAGCGGCGCAAGAAAGCAGCCAATAGGCGCAAATCCGATCGTTCGAGAGCTTGTTTTTCATGTCCTTATAAGTATTGTCTTACCCCATGGAAAACAACAGCATTTCAACAGATGTCGTGATTATCGGCGCAGGCCCAGTAGGGCTTTTTGCCGTCTTTGAGCTGGGCCTTCTTAAGCTCAAATGCCATCTCGTGGATATTTTGGATAGACCCGGCGGCCAATGCGCCGAGCTTTATCCTGAGAAACCAATTTACGACATTCCAGCCCTGCCGCGTGTCACAGCGCAGGCGCTTACTGATAATTTGATGGAACAGATTAAGCCGTTCCACCCCGAATTTCATTTGAACCAAATGGCAACATCAATCGAGCGCATGGACGGTAAATGGCAAGTCAGCACGGATACTGGAACGATTTTAACCGCACCTGTTATTGTGATCGCGGCCGGTGGCGGATCCTTCGTCCCGAAAAAGCCGCCTATTCCTGGTATTGAGCACTATGAAGGCAAATCCGTATTTTATGCTGTGCGTAAAATGGATCAATTCGCGGGCAAAAATATCGTGATCGCAGGTGGTGGTGATTCCGCCTTGGACTGGACGCTTAACCTTCAGCCGCTCGCGAGATCGATCACGCTCGTTCACCGCCGCGACGATTTCCGTGCTGCCCCTGATAGCGTGCATAAAATGCGGGAGCTTGTCGCCGCGGGCAAAATGAAACTGCATATTGCCAATATTACTGGCCTTGCAGGCGCAGATAACATGATCGAAGCCGTGCAAACGGATAAAGGCGATATCACCTGTGATACAATGCTGGCTTTTTATGGTTTGACCATGAAATTGGGTCCGGTCGCTGATTTTGGATTGGAATTGCGTGATAACCTCATCGTCGTCGATACCGAAAAATTCCAGACCAGCCAAACAGGCATTTTTGCAATTGGCGATATTTGCACATACCCAGGAAAGCTAAAATTGATCCTGTCGGGTTTCCACGAAGGAGCACTGATGGCACAGGAAGCTTTCCGTATCTGCCGTCCAGGTGAAAAATTGTTGTTCCAATACACAACATCGTCATCCAGCTTGCAGAAAACGCTTGGCGTGATCTAAGCCCGCGCTATTGTTAATACATGATTGTTCAAAAAACCCCCGCTTTTCCCATTTTTGATTCTTTTGCTGTCGGCATGAAATTGATGGTGGATCACGCACGTTTATTTTCAATGTTGGCGGTCGTGCCACTGGCGTTGCATTTTATTATGATGGTTGCCATACGCTTCACGGGTGGCGCGACCCTATTTTGGCTGCCCTTGTTTCAAACGCCGGCGAACTTTGTATTGGGTCTTCAATGCGCATTGATCATTCGGTTTTTGATGTTGCAAGAATTCCCGCTGATTGCTGATGACGAACAGCGCCGCGCACGCAATATCGATGCATTGCAAGCGGCTACCGTTTACACAATCGTCATGTATTTGTTTAACGGTCTTATGGCGCTGATGATGTATGCTGCGCGCCGTATGGAGGTCGACCCGGTAGCCATGGCGCCTTATACACCGTTCATGATGATGGGGCTTGTCGTTGTGGCCTGGTCGATGCGCTGGTTTTGGCTGCATGTCCCGGTGGCGTTAGGCTGGGACGTAAAAGGGTTATATGAGCGTCTTAAAGGTTGGCAAGGTAGTTTGCGCATTGGTGCGCTGTTTATCATTTGCTCGCTAATCGTCAATGTAATTACTGCGTTGGTGCGTTATATGCTGCTTTTGATGGGACAAGCCGGGCCGTTAAAAGGTGTTCGCGCTGTTTTGGATGATTTTGTTGTGTCCATAAGCGCTGTAGCACTTGCGGTTTTGTTTGCTTGTGCGACAGCACATGCACTTAAAGCCATGCTGAAAAAACAGGTGACAGTATGAAGATTATCGCTCGCGATCAGGATGGAAATCGTCACGAACTTGAAGCCCTGGAAGGTTGGTCGGCGATGGAAATTATTCGTGATCATAATTTGCCGATTAAAGCCGAATGCGGCGGCGCATGTTGTTGCGCGACATGCCATGTCTATGTTGAACCGGAATGGCTGCCGAAATTAATGCCGCCAAGTCCGGAGGAACAAGATTTATTGAATGATAGTTTCGATCAAAAAGAAAACTCGCGCCTATCTTGTCAGATATTGATGCGCGAGGATCTGGACGGTTTAGAAGTGACTTTAGCGAATTCTGCTAAACCTTAACTCAGCCCTTAATGTTACAGACCTTGTTGATGGCGTCCGAGGCGCCACCGGTGCCTTTAAGGCTAAATGTATCGGTCGTTTCGGTGCCGCGCGTCGATACGCCTTTAACCGTCATTTTCGAACCTTTACGCAAAGCGGCTGCGATTTTGTTGTCGGTATCAGCATCTTTAGCCCAAGCCATGTCTTTGTGCGTGAACAAAGTATAGTTCGTGCCATCAATTGTAAGCGTTACGTCCGAACCTTGTTTGTAATCATAGCCTGTGATGTACGAAAAAACGTTTTTTGTGTTCTCAGCCGGACGGTGCGTCACCAAAGCAAACACATCACCGCGTTTGGAATATTTGCCTTCCGCCTTTTTCGGCGTGCTTGCCATGTAACAAACGGTGCCTTGTCCTTCTTTGAATGAGTAGGCCGTCCAGTCGCCATGCGTCGAAATGACTTTCGGTTCATCTGCCAATGCGGCGAATGACACAGCAGTTAAAAGGACGGACAAACAAAGAATAGAACGAAGCATTGATGAAAACCTTGGTTATTAAGTGAACCGGGTGACCATAAGAAAAAACCATCCCTATGGCAAGACGAAGGCGGTTAATAAATTAACCTTTTTGGCGACGTGAAAAGCGCCGATGCAGGCCAAAAGGCTGCATTTCCAAGTCTTCGGTGGGGGCACCAGGACGAGCGGCGCGGGGAGCGTGACGACCCATCGACACCAGACGGTCATACATCACAAGTGCCCCTGCCACACCGACATTCACACAAAATTTCATGGGGATTTTAACGACATGGTCGCATAATTGCAGCATCTCAGGACTTAAATTGCCCATTTCCGGCCCAAGCACGTAGGCTGCACGAAGTGGGTGGTGGAAAGACGGCAAATCGACCGCATCGGGTAAAAACTCTACGCCTACCAATTCACACCCTTTTGGTAACTGCAATTTGCTCGCGCTATCGTGTACGTAAAACGGCATGTGAAGTGATGATGCGGCCGTGTCTGATACACGGATGTCTTCGTGATCGACGTTGGGAGCAACCGTAAAAAAGAACGATCCGCCAAACGCGTGCGTCGAGCGCACCAGATTGCCGAGATTCGCACCTTTTGAAATGCCTTCCACACCCATGCCGAAAAAACCACGCATCGACATTAGAAAGAATGCCCTTTGTCGAGGTCCTTGAAGCGGGTGTATTGAGAATCGAAATAGGTTTCGACAATACCAATAGGGCCGTGACGCGCCTTACCGATAATGACTTCGGCTACGTTGTGGACGGCAGCCATTTTATTTTGCCACGTTTCCATTTTGGCGGCGTCGGAATCATCAGGTTTCAAACGTTCTTGGTAATATTGTTCGCGATACACGAACATGACAACGTCGGCATCCTGTTCAATGGAGCCCGATTCACGCAAGTCAGCGAGTTGTGGGCGTTTATCTTCACGGTTTTCAACACTCCGCGATAATTGCGAAAGCGCCAATACGGGAATTTGCAATTCCTTGGCAATAGCTTTGAGACCACGCGTAATTTCGGAGACTTCAAGCACGCGGTTTTCGGATTGTTTGGAGCCTGTGCCGCGTAAAAGCTGCAGATAGTCGACGACAATCATGCCAAGACCGTGTTTACGCTTCATACGGCGCGCGCGCGTGCGCACGGCGGTAATTGAAAGCGCTGGCGTATCATCAATATAAAGGGGAATAGCCGCGAGTTCGGGAATTTTTTCGGTCAAGCGATGAAAATCTTCTTTGGCAAAATCGCCACGGCGAATGCGGTCGCCAGAAATTTGCGCGAGATCCGAAAGAATACGCGTCGCCAGCTGATCACTCGACATCTCAAGCGAGAAGAAACCGACAATTGCGCCTTCTTTGCCGCCTGATTTGTGATATGCATCAGCCGCATTGTAGGCGAGCGTGGTAGCTAAGGCTGTTTTACCCATGGAGGGTCTGCCGGCGAGAATAACTAAGTCTGACCCTTGCAAACCACCTAATTTCTTATCGAGATCCTTGAGGCCCGTTGTAACACCCGTCACATGACCTTCAGATTGGAAAGCCTTTTCCGCCTGCGCAATGGCAACAGCTGTCGCATCACGCATAGTGATAAAACCTTGTTGGCTGCCTTTACCGGTTTCACCCATTTCAAATAGGCGGGATTCAGCAGCTTCCATGCAATCTTCGGCGGATTGTTCAACATCCGATTGGTCGAAGGCATCATTGACCAAATCGTTACCAACTGTGATCAGTTCACGGCGCATATGCAAATCTCGAATGATGCGCGCATAGTGGTCGGCATTAATAACGGTGATGACGGATGCTGCGAGGTCGGATAAATAAGCAGCCCCACCGCGATCGGTAAGTTCTGCATCATCTTCAAAGTACGGTTTTAATGTAACCGGATCTGCATGCTGGCCGCGGTCCGACATTTTGATGACCGAATCGTAAATGCGTTGGTGTACGGGTGCATAAAAATGTTCTGGCTTGACGATATCGCCGACATTTTCAAGCGCGCGGTTGTCAACCAATAAGGCCCCAAGCAATGCCTGCTCAGCCTCGAGATTGTGGGGTAAAATACGAAAGCCGGATTCTTCAACAGAGCCGGTATTGGCGCGGTTTTCGCGCGGTAAAGTAATGAGATTATCGGAGACCATGATTCCTTAAACCTTATCAGACCAAGAATCGGCAATGGAACTGAAATATGGATGGCCAGCACAGTTTCTTGAAGGCTACCCTGTGGATAGGGGAGGGATAACTCTTAGGCCTTGAAATCATTGCGATTTTCTTATGAGCGACTATTGTAAGCTATCAGAACGAAGGAAATTTATGCGTTATCTGCTTTTGGTCGTGTTGATATTTGTAGCAATGCCGGCTTTTGCCCAGCACGCCATTTTGTATCGCGATTGGAAAAATTGCGTATCATTAATGGTGCAAGAGCAGTTAGATCGTGGGTCCATGGTGCCAATGGTGATGATGCTCAATAATGCATTTTTATCCTGCGAACCTGAAGGCGATTTATTTGCTGAAGATCTGCAGGCGCGTAATCACGATATGACGGTTAAAGCGCGCGTCGATTACATCAACCAAATCCGCCAAAAAATCCGTAATGAAGTCGCAGAAGATCACGCTGAATAATCTGCATACAAGGAACATCTAAGGCATATAAACGTTTGATCCTTTTAGGAAAGGATCCGATCATGCGTATCTATTTTATGGCTTTGACTTTATTGACTTTAATAGGCGTGCCGGCATGGGCACAATCTGATGCCGCTTATCAAACCTGGGATAAATGCATCGGTGAAAATACGGCGGATTACGCTGAAATGTTTGGTGCTATATCGATTGACGAAAAAGACGTCACCAATGCATTGGGCGATTGCTATGATGAAGAGGAGGCTTACCGAACCGCGCATCCGGGCGTGCCGGAAACCATCATCATGTCCCATAAGGAAGATCTTAAAAACAAATGGATTGCCGCTTATGCGAATAGACGCATGGCCGGTAAATAAAAAAAGCCCCGCGCATTGCGGGGCTTTTTTTAATGGATAAACCTTATTATTCAGCGGCTTCTTCAGCTGGTGTTGCCAGAGCGGCATCGGCTGCGACTTCTTTTTCAGCTTTCGCCGTTTCTTTGTCGTCAGCGTCGTTTTTAACGAGCGCTTTACCGGTTTTCTTCTGGATCGCTGCTTCTTCTTCCGTACGGGCGATGTTGATCGTCACTTCGGTTTTCACTTCTGGGTGAAGCGCGATGTTGACTTTGAACAGACCCAAGGTTTTGAAGCTGTCGTTCACCACAACATGATGGCGATCGACTTGGACTTTCGTTGCCGCTGTGACTGCATCCGCGACATCACGGGCAGACACGGAACCGTACAATTGACCACCCTCGGCAGCCTGACGGATGATATTGACCGTCAACTTGTCCAGCTTTTTAGCTTCGGTGCTTGCAGCATCGCGACGTTTCGCATTCGCAGCTTCAAGCGCTGCTTTTTGCGATTGGTAGTATGCACGGTTGGCATCCGTTGCACGCAGGGCTTTGCCTTTGGGCAACAGAAAGTTACGGGCATAGCCGTCTTTGACGCGGACTTCTTGGCCCAGAGCGCCAAGACGTTCGATTTTTTCAAGAAGGATCACTTGCATGATTATTAACCTTCCGTTCCAGAGTTGTTGTCGAAGTTGCGCGGTGCGCGTTCGGCGCGGTCGCCAAACGAACCACGATCCGGACGATCGCCAAACGAACGTTGCGGCGGCAATTCATCGCGAACGTAAGGCATCAAGGCCATATAACGTGCGCGCTTGATTGCTTGAGCCAGTTCGCGTTGTTTGCTTGCGCAAACAGCCGTGATACGTGCCGGCATGATTTTGCCGCGTTCGGAAATGTAACGAAGCAATGTCTTCGTATCTTTCCAATCGATTTTCTGGGCATTCGGACCAGAGAATGGGCAGGTTTTACGACGGCGGAAGAACGGCGCGCCGCCTTCTGCACCTTCGCGGTCGCGCGGTGCGCGGTCACCACGATCGCCACGGCCTTCGCCGCGGGAATCGTTACGAGATGAGTTACGATCGAAAGCCATTATGCAGCCTCCTTCTTCGGAGCAGGTTTTTGTTCGGACGCAAATTCGTCGATCTGGATCGACATGTAACGCAGGACGTCTTCGGACAGACGCATTTGACGTTCCATTTCGTGCAGAGCGGGAGCCGGTGTGTCCAGTTCGAACAGCACGTAGTGGCCTTTGCGGTTTTTGTTGATGCGGTAGGCGAGAGTTTTGAGACCCCAGTGATCCGTTTTGTGGATCTTGCCACCATTGTCGGTGATGATTTTGCCCATCTTTTCGGCGAGCTGTTCCACTTGCGCGGGTGACAGGTCCTGCCGTGCGATGAACACGGTTTCGTATTTAGCCATGTTTTTCTCCTTACGGTTATGAACGAAAAACCATTCCTCGTTCAAAGCTGACCCCTAAGGACCAGCAAGGCATGCCGGTAAAAAGCATATTTATCGGGGAAAAGGCAAGCCTATTCTTGACAAAAAGGGCCAAAAACGGCTTTTTAGGCCTCAAATAACCAGGGATAGAGGGCACTATGACGCGCGCATTCGTTTTTCCGGGGCAAGGCAGCCAATTTATCGGCATGGGCAAGGACTTGAGCGAAAGCTTCCAGGAGGCCCGCGAGGTCTTCGAACAGGTCAATGATGCCCTGGGCCAAGACCTCACCAAGATTATGTGGGACGGTCCGGAAGCCGACCTGAACTTAACTGAAAATACCCAACCCGCTTTGATGGCCGTATCCATGGCCGTCGTAAAAATCATCCGTAAACAAGGCGGTATGTATATCCGCGAAAAGGCATCCTATTTGGCCGGTCACTCTTTAGGTGAATATTCCGCGCTAACCGCAGGCCGCTCGCTTGAGCTTGCGGATACGGCGCGTCTGCTTCGTCTACGTGGCAAGGCTATGCAACGGGCAGTGCCTGTGGGTCAGGGGGCTATGGCGGCAATCTTGGGTCTTGATTATGACGCCGTGAATGCGCTTGCGAAAGAAAATGCAAAGACGAATACAAATGGCGATTGCGTGTGCGAATCCGCAAATGATAATGCGCCTGGTCAAGTGGTTGTTTCCGGCCATGTGAAAGCAGTCGAAAATTTTGTCGCGCTTGCATCCGCAAATGGGGCGAAACGCGCAGTGATGTTGCCAGTGTCTGCGCCATTCCATTGCCGCTTGATGGCGCCTGCTGCCGCTGAAATGTCGAAAGCGCTTGCGCAAATCACAATCCGCCCGCCGACATTGCCGGTTGTCGCTAACGTTACAGCGCAAGGGGAAACGGACCCGAATAAAATCCGTCAACTCTTGGTTGACCAAGTTACGGGCCGTGTGCGCTGGCGCGAAAGTGTCATGTGGCTGGCTGGTGCAAATGTTACAGAAATGATCGAGCTTGGTGCCGGCAAAGTCTTGTCGGGTTTAACCAAACGCATAGATGATCGCATTAGGTCGATGAACGCAGGCACGCCTGCCGAAATCGAGGCGATTATCAAACACCTGCAAGGATAAGACGATGTTTTCATTGAACGGTAAAACGGCACTCGTCACGGGCGCAACCGGTGGTATTGGGGAAGCAATTGCAAAAGTACTGCATACGGCAGGCGCAACGATCGGCATTTCCGGGCGCAATGAAGATAAATTAAAATCGCTTGCTGCAGAGCTGGGTGATCGTGTCCATATTCTGCCGGCCGATTTGTCCGCTGATGGTGCCGCTGACAGATTGATTGCTGATGCCAATGCTGCCCTCGGTAAAGTCGATATTCTTATTAATAACGCGGGCCTTACGCGTGATAACCTCGCGCTCCGCTTGAAGGACGAAGATTGGAATGCGGTATTGGACGTTAATTTGACAGCACCGTTCCAACTCGCGCGCGCGGCAATCAAGGGCATGATGAAAAACCGTTGGGGTCGCATCGTAAACATCACGTCGATCGTGGGTGTCACAGGCAATCCTGGCCAAACCAATTACGCCGCGTCCAAAGCAGGCATGATCGGCTGGAGTAAGTCGCTGGCAGCAGAAATCGCATCACGCAATGTGACCGTGAATTGTATTGCGCCTGGCTTCATTGCAACGGCGATGACGCATGTATTGGATGATGCGCAAAAAGAAAAACTCAACGCATCCATCCCGATGGGACGCATGGGCACGGCAGATGAAATTGCAGCCGCAGCCCTTTATCTCGCATCCGACGAAGCTGCTTACGTGACGGGCACGACCTTGCACGTCAACGGCGGCATGGCGATGATCTAATGAAAGAAATCAAAGCAATCTTATTCGATTGCGACGGTACGCTCGTGGATACGGAAGAAATTTCCGCAGCTGCCACAGTCGCTGCTGTGAAGCCTTACGGCATCGAAACAACTATTGATGCGGTGAATCAGGAATTTATCGGGATTCACTTGATCGATATCTTAGAGACGCTCAACAAGCGCCACAGCGTTAACATCGAGATGGATCCCTTTCTATCCATTTACACACCACACATGGTTAAATATGTGCCGGAGCACATTCGCATTCTTCCTGACACCGTAGATTATATCTGTTCGCTCAAAGAACGCGGTTATAAATTGACCGTAGGATCGAACGGTGTGCATGCCGCGATTGAAAGCGAGCTGCGTGTGGTAGGCTTATGTGATTTTTTCGACATCATCTTGACGGCAGATGACGTACCGAATCCCAAACCTGCCCCCGACATGTATCTGGAAGGGATGAAGGCCTGTGGGATCAATGATCCCGAATCATGCTTGGTGGTCGAGGATTCGGTTACCGGCATTAAAGCTGCTATCGCTGGGGGTTTTATCCCTATTGGTTACACGGGCCTAAACCCTGATCCCAAGGGACTTGCGATAAAACTGAAAGAAGCTGGGGCTTCCCAGGTCATTTCTAGGCTCCAAGACCTTGATTTTCTTTTAAAATGATTAAGTCTTGTGTGGACCCTTTACCTTTGCTAAGACTCGTCCCCGAATTTAACAAACCTAAAAGGAATACAAAATGAGCGATATCGCAGCCCGCGTGAAAAAAATCGTCGTCGAACACCTGGGCGTTGAAGAAGACAAAGTGGTCGAAAGCGCCAGCTTCATCGATGATCTGGGCGCCGACTCCCTGGATACGGTTGAGTTGGTTATGGCGTTCGAAGAGGAATTCAATATTGAGATTCCGGATGATGCCGCAGAAAAAATTCAAACCGTTGCTGACGCTGTGAAATTTATCAGCGAAAAGTCCGGCTCGTAATTTTTTACGTTTTCAATTCTAGTTCCGCCGGCATTTTTGCCGGCGGTGCCTTTTCAAGGGTGATTTCATGAGACGCGTTGTTGTTACAGGTTTGGGAATGGTCACGCCGCTGGGTAATGGCGTGAAGCATAATTGGGATGCGATCACGGCAGGTAAAAGCGGCATTCGCAAAATTACTCATTTCGATGCATCACAAATTTCATCGCAAATCGCAGGTATGGTCCCCCGTGGTACCAACCCGGGCGAATTTAATCCGGATGATGTGGTCGCTCCTAAAGATCAGAAAAAGATCGACGATTTTATTTTATACGCAATTGGCGCGGCCAACGAAGCGATCAAAGATTCAGGTTGGAAGGCCGAAACGGACGAAGACCAATGGCGCACAGGCGTGATGATTGGATCAGGTATTGGCGGTATCGGGTCTGTGGCCGATATGGCGCTGGTTCTTGCTGAAAAAGGGCCGCGCCGCGTATCACCTTTCTTTGTGCCCGGTGCGTTGATTAATTTAGCATCCGGGCAAGTCTCCATTGAACACGGCTTTAAAGGTCCAAACCACTCTGTAGTCACAGCATGTGCAACCGGTTCTCACGCGATTGGCGATTCTGCGCGTCTGATCATGTTTGGCGATGCTGATGTCATGGTGGCCGGTGGCGCAGAAGCTGCTGTCACGCCGCTGGGAGTATCAGGATTTGCCGCCTTACGTGCATTATCATCAGCCTATAATGAAACGCCGGAACGTGCATCGCGCCCATTCGATGAAGGTCGCGATGGTTTCGTTATTGCTGAAGGTGCCGGTGTGGTTGTGCTGGAAGAATACGAACACGCAAAGGCGCGTGGCGCTAAAATTTATGCCGAAATTGTCGGTTACGGTTTATCCGGCGATGCATATCACATCACATCGCCTGCAGAAAACGGTGATGGCGGCTATCGCGCGATGAAGGCTGCATTGGAGCGTGCCGGTATTATGCCATCCCAAGTCGATTACGTGAACGCGCATGGCACATCTACACCAATGGGCGATGGCATTGAATGCACAGCCGTTAAACGTCTGTTTGTTAATGATTTGAACACAATGTCGATGTCATCGACCAAATCGTCGACTGGGCACTTACTGGGCGCAGCCGGCGCTATCGAGGCGATTTATTCCGTTAAAGCCATTGAAACCGGGGTTTTGCCGCCAACTATCAATCTGGAGAACGTCTCGGAACCGTGCCAGGGGATCGACTTGGTGCCGAACGTGGCCAAAGCCAAGAAAGTCACGTACGCTTTATCGAATTCATTCGGCTTTGGCGGCACAAATGCATCCCTCGTTATGAAGGCTGTCTAATTTGCGATTTCTTTTAACCCTCGTTGTGGTGCTTCTGCTTGGCGCAGTTGCGGCAGGCGTAGGATTGAAATTTGTTCAGGCACAAATCACGGCGCCTGGCCCACTTGCACAAAATACGGTTGTGTTTATTGCGCCAGGCACAGGCGTTCGCGCTATGGGCACGCAATTACAATCTGCTGGCGTCATCACGCAGGACAAATTATTTTTAGGTGTGGTCGCGTTGCGCGGGATACAAGGCCGCTTACAGGCGGGCGAATATGAATTTCCGGCGCAAATTCCTCTTGCGGGCGTCATTGAAAAAATGGTGTCCGGCGATGTTCTGCGTCGCATGGTGACGATCCCGGAAGGTTTATCGTCGTTTGAAGCGGCGGCGATCATAAACGCTGCTCCGGAAATGGAAGGTACTATCGAGCCTCCTGCTGAAGGCTCAATATTGCCGGAGACCTATTCCTACATTCGTGGGGATGCGCGCGCGAAAATACTAAGGCAAATGCAGGCAGCGATGACTAAGACGTTGGACACGCTTTGGGCCAATCGCTCTGTTGACTTGCCGATCAAAAGCAAAGAAGAAGCGTTGACACTCGCATCCATCGTGGAAAAAGAAACGCGCATCGCAGCTGAACGTCCGCGCGTAGCCGGTGTATACATTAACCGTTTGAATAAGGGGATGTTGCTGCAATCTGATCCCACAGTGATTTATGCAATCACGAAAGGAGCATCCAAAATCGACCGGGTGCTTTATGCCCATTTGGAAATTGATTCGCCCTATAACACCTATAAAAATATCGGATTGCCGCCAGGTCCTATTGCTAATCCTGGCGCCGCGTCTATTGCCGCTGTTTTGAAGCCTGAAAAGAACGATTTTCTATACTTCGTAGCAGACGGCACCGGTGCGCATATTTTCGCGACCAATGCCACCGATCATGAGGCAAATGTCGTTAAATGGCGCGGGGTTCAGC
>DATCRN010000110.1:0-4862 GCA_036568945.1 Alphaproteobacteria bacterium
GATTTGATCATCGCGTTCAAGGCTGGCGTGGCTGACACGATCAGCGGCGGCGCAGGCAACGACACGATCTTTGCTTGGACTGGCAACGATACGCTGAAAGGCGGCGCAGGCAATGACATCCTCGCGGGTGAAGGCGGCGCAGATATTCTGACCGGCGGTTCCGGCCAGGACGTCTTCGTAAGCCACCGCGGCGATCTGGGCACCTATGTCGACCGTATTACCGACTTCGACGCAAATGAGGGTGACGTGATTGACTTGTCCTCTTTGATCGACAACGGTTCGGCGGCTCAAGGCGCGATCAACAACTATGTCCAAGCCGTGAACCAAGGCGGCGACACCATGATCCAAGTCCGTGCAAACGGCTCGGGCGCATGGACGAACGCGATCTTGGTCGAAGGTCACACGAATATGAATATTCAGACCCTGCTCAATAACGGGAACTTGGACGTTACCTAAGGGGTTTAGGGTTAGGGTTAAAGTATTGGCAAGAGCCGAAAAAATGCAGATCGGCTCTTGCTTTTTTAAGGATTTGGGTGTTTAAAAGTTAACGTTTTCAAAAAAGAGAGTGCGGGGGTTACCGTGAACATGCGTATGAAAGCCATTTTGTTGTGCAGCGCCTTGGCGTTTGGCCTGGCTGTGCCAGCATCTGCTGAAGAATTAAGCCTAGAGCGTGCTGTCGCCCGCGGCATGATCACTAATCCGGAATATGGCGTTGTTGCCAATAACCGTATGGCGACCCAAGAAGAACTCGAACAAGGCGAAGGTCTCTATCTTCCTTCCGTCGACATTACGGCATCAGCCGGTATCGAACGTACGGAAGATCAAGCCACCGGCGATAATGAAAACTTCAAGCAATATCAATACGGCATCACGCTCACGCAGATGTTGTTCGACGGTTTTGCTGCGAAAAACGAAGTTGAGCGCCAAGAAGCTCGTGTGCGTTCCGCCGCACACCGCGTTGAGGAAACCGGCCAGCTTGTTGGTCTTGCTATCGTTGAATCCTACCTCGAAGTCATGCGCCAGCGCGATCTTTTGCAAATCGCAAAAGACAACGTGAAAGAACACCTTTCGATGCTGAACGAAATCCGTTCCGGTGCTCAAGCAGGTCGTTCTACAGATGCTGACGTCGCCCAAGCAGAATCCCGTGTGGCGTCTGCTCGCGCAAACGAAGCTGCTGTGCGCCAATCGCTGCGCGTTGCTGAATCTCAATTCATCCGCGCAACCGGCGAAACCCCGGATATCCTGGTGATGCCGACGGTTCCGACCACACAATTGCAACAGAATGTCGATGAAGCGGTGAAAGTCGCAGTGACGGAAAGCCCGACCATCGGTATTTTCGAAGCGGACTCCGACGTTGCTTGGCAGGAATACGAAGCGACAGCTGCTAATTTCTATCCGCAAGTCGATCTGCAAGTGCAAGGCGGCCAACAAAACGATCAAGGCGGTATCCGCTCTGTTGATCGCTCGGCATCCGCTGGTGTGATCTTGAACTGGAACGTTTTCCGCGGCGGCATCGATAGCCATTTGCGCCGTGAAGCCGTTTACCGTCACGCGCAAGCTAAAGAACAACGCGCTAACCAAGCACGTATCGTTGAAGACGATCTGCGTCAAACCTGGGCCTCGATGGTGGCTGCTGGTGAGCGCGCAAAAGAATTCAACGGTCAAGCTGATGCTAACGCGCGCGTCGTCACCGCTTATAAAGACCAGTTTGAATTGGATCGTCGTACGCTTCTCGACGTTCTGGACAGCCAAAACGAATTGTTTGTGGCCCGTTCCAACGCTGTGAACGCACAGTATCTTGAAATCCTGGCTGTTTACCGCGTCCTGGCTCTGCAAGGCCGTCTGCTGCCGACCCTGGGTGTGAACAGCCCGCGTGAAGCATCGCTGGAAACCAAGGTCAACTAAGGCCTGACAAACGAGAATTCAAAAGCCCCGGTTAACCGGGGCTTTTTTTATGCCGTTTTTTAGTTTGGCTGGGGTTCTTAATCCCTGCAAAACCTGGTAAACTACCCTATCTGATATTCTCCTCTTATCCTGGAGTTCTTTTGGCTACTGGTACCCCTCCCGGCAATCCCCAAGCACCCTCTAGAGCGTCCGCGCCAGACTCAATCAGCTGGCCGTTGGAGGCTGATCGCATTGCGATTAAGGATCCGCTGCTGGAATCTTTGCAAATCATCTCGGGCCTGTTTGGCCGCCGCATTTCCGCAACTGCCTTGGGCGCCGGTTTACCCATTCCGTCGACAGGGATTACGCCGAATTTATTTGTTCGTGCGGCTGAACGCGCTGATCTGTCGGCGCGCCTATCCGATAAAACGCTTGAGGCAATTGCTATTATGCCGAATTTGCCCTGCGTTTTGGTGTTGGAAGGCGGTCAAGCTTGCATCGTCAAAGATATTGTTCAGCACCGTGATGCGCGTCAGGTCAAAAAAGGTCGTGCGCATCCGGAAACTGTTTTCAAAATCATTCTGCCGGAAACGCCGGATGAAATCCGCGATATTTCCTTACGCGTTTTAAGCCGCATTTATACGGGCAATGTCTTCTTCTTACGTCCCATCGCCCATTTGGATGACCGCGCAGGTCCTGCTGAAATCGAGGAAGGTCGCGATTGGTTCTGGTCCGCAATCAAAGACAATAAATCGATATACGTCGAAGTTTTGATGGCCGCTGTGGTCATCAACATTTTTGCAGCTACCAGCCCGCTCTTTGTCATGAATGTCTATGACCGTGTGGTGCCGAACGGCGCGTTCCCGACTTTATGGGTTTTAGCGGTTGGTATTACGTTTGCGTATTTGTTTGACCTTGCGCTTAAAAACTTACGCGGATTCTTCATTGATGTGGCGGGCCGCCGCGCTGACGTTAAAATTTCCGCGCGCATTTTCGAGCAGGTTTTGGGTATGAAAATGACCGAACGCCCGGCATCTGCAGGCGTTTTGACCGCGAATATGCGCGAATTTGATTCACTGCGCGAGTTCTTCACGTCGGCAACCATGGTCGCTTTAATCGACGTGCCGTTTGCGTTGCTGTTCGTCATTATCATCGCGATTTTGGGCGGACCGGTCGTGTTTGCCGTGCTGCTGGCAGTGCCGATTGTGATTATCATGTCCTATGTGAAGCAGCGCAATATTCAGGGCATCATCCAGCAATCAATGGCTGAAAACGCGCTTAAAAACGCGATGTTGTTTGAATCCGTGACCGGCCTTGAAACGGTAAAAGTACAGGCAGCCGAAGGCCATTTACAGCGCCAATGGGAAGAATTATCAGAGCGGTCATCACGCACATCCGTAAAGATGCGCAAACTCTCATCATCCATTATGTATTGGGCGGCTTTCATTCAGGCGATGGCGGGCGTTGCGATCATTATTATCGGTGTTTATGTGATCGCTGAAGGCCACATGACTATGGGCGCCTTGGTGGCATCCTACATGCTTTCCAATCGCGCTCTTGCGCCTTTATCTCAAATTGCGGGCCTTATGACGCGCATGCACCAGACCAAAGAGTCACTGCAGCAATTAAACAATCTTATGAGCAAAAAGGTTGAGCGTCCAAAGGGCCGCCATTTTATTTCACTGCCTGCCGTGCGCGGCAAAATCGAGCTGCGCGATGTGACATTTGCGTACCCCAATCAAACCTTGGCGGCGCTCAACGGCGTTAACCTTACGATTAATCCGGGCGAGCATATCGGCATTATCGGCGCGGTCGGATCGGGTAAAACCACGCTGCAGCGTTTGGTTCAGAATCTGTATGAACCGACCGGCGGTGCGATTTTGCTGGACGGCACGGATGTACGTCAAATCGACCCCGGCGATTTACGTCGTGCCGTGGGTGTTATTCAACAGCGTCCGCAGCTTTTCTATGGGTCGGTGCGTCAGAATATCACCATGGGCCATGAAACTGTATCAGACCGCGCTGTTATGCGCGCTGCAGAATTATCAGGCGTCATGGATTTCTTGCGCGATACGCAGCAGGGCCTGGATACGCAAGTGGGCGAACGCGGCGAAGCTTTGTCCGGCGGTCAGCAGCAAGCTGTCGCTGTGGCCCGCGCGCTGCTTTACGATCCGCCGATTTTGATCATGGACGAACCGACATCGTCGCTGGACCCCGCATCCGAAGGGCGTTTGATGCGCAGGCTGGAAGCCTTGGTACGCGGTCGTACGATCATTCTGATTACGCACAAGGCCACGATGCTCAATTTGGTCGATAAGCTGATTTTGATGGACCGTGGCCGCATTCTGGCAATGGGCCCGAAAGAAGACATTATCCGCCGTCTGCAATCCGGCGAATTCGGCGGTGCGAATGCTGCGCACGGCCAGGACAGATAGGATATCGATATGCTAGGTGCAATGGACCGTAAAAAACCGCAACCACCTCAAAGCTCGGGTAAACAGCCGGCGCCCAAAGGCACGGACCTGACCGATGCCAAAGAATGGGAAAAGCTGCATAAAGATATGTTCGATCGCGGCGGTACACTGGATAAAATGGAGGCGTATGCCGACAAATATTTGGTGACTGACGAAGAATTGCCGCTGCATCGCCATTTGCAATTGCTGACCATTGTTGGTGCGGTCTTGGTATTTTTGCTGTGGGCTTCGTTTGCGACCTTGGAACAGGTTGCGCGCGGTGAAGGCAAAGTTATTCCATCCTCGCAAATTCAGATCATTCAACATCAAGAAGGCGGCACGGTTGATGCGCTCTTGGTCAAAGAAGGCGAGCGTGTCACCACCGGTCAAGTTTTGGTGCGTCTGCGTGATGTCGGCGCGCAATCAGACCTCAATTCTTCAACTGCCCGTTATGGTGGTTTAATGGCCAAAATCGCTAGGTTGCAGGCTGAAGCGGAAAATCTGCCCACTCCTAATTTCACGGAA
>DATCRN010000111.1:0-9846 GCA_036568945.1 Alphaproteobacteria bacterium
TATTGTGCGTTTGGCGCAAGTCGTGGTTCTGGTCATTGATGGTATTCTCGGCATCGATAAACAAGATCTCACGATTGCCAATCACGTCGTCGAAGAAGGTCGCATTCTGATCCTCGCGATCAATAAGTGGGACATTGTCGAAGATCGTGCCGGTATTCAAAAGAATATCCGCAAAATGCTCGATACCGTTTTGGGACAAGTCCCCGGTGTGCCGGTCGTCTATCTCTCTGGCCTCATGGGCAAAGGCATGGATGGTCTTTTCCAGGGCATCATGGATTCTTACGCACAGTGGAATACGCGCGTGGGCACTGGATCTCTTAACCGCTGGCTCGGCCGCATGGAAAGCAAGCATCCAGCGCCTTTGGTCAATGGCCGCCCCAACCGTCTGCGTTACATGACGCAGATTAAAGCCCGCCCGCCGACCTTTGCACTGTGGTGCGGACGCCCCAAAGACATGCCGGATGATTACCAGCGGTATCTGATCAACGGTTTGCGCGAAGATGTAGAGTTAGGCGGCGTGCCGATCCGTCTAATGCTGCGCGCATCTAAAAATCCGTATGCAACTTAAAGCTTAGTCATACGCGATACCGCAAAATAGTTTTTGCGCGGACCGCTAACTAAAAACGCGCAAATCCATTCATTCTTATTTTTGATTTTGAACGTGGCACGATAAATATCCGGGGTGCAATCATGTGTATAGCGCGCAACGCCCTGTTCAAATTTTAAATTCAAGAAGGGACGGCCGTCATCGTAGAAAACTTGCCATTCTTGGGCGCTCGGGCGGTAAATATAGGAACGATAGGCTTCTGTAGTTGCCGTCGGCAAACGCATTAGGCCCTTTTCAGTATAAATCAAATCATCACCTGAGCGCTTAAAGTTCAGAATTCCTTCAAACCGCGCGTTTTGATGAATGATGCGGCGCTCTATGCGCCACATACCTTCCAGATCAGGCAGCATCTTTCAGATCGTCTTCATTGAGGATGAAGAGCTCACCATTTTGCGTCAGATCTTCTGCCGTCAAAGCCACGAACACATCAGCCATATCTTCCGGTGCAGGACGCGACATGGGATCTTCGCCCGGTGCGTATTCAGCCCGCATGGCGGTACGCACACGGCCTGGATCCAGCAAATTGACCTTTACATTGGTATGCGAAATTTCAGCCGCATAACAGCTGACCATATTCTCCAGAGCCGCTTTAGATGCCGCATAAGCCGCAATGTAAGGTTTATTGGCATTGACCGCGCCCGATGTCACAAAGACTGCGCGACCGGCAGGACTTGCGCGCAGCAATGGGTCGCAAGTGCGGATCAACCGCAAATTGGCAGTTACGTTCAGATTGAATAGCCGGTCCCACGTGGCAGGATCGTATTGCGCGACAGGCGTCATGGGCCCAAGCATCGCGGCATTCCCCACCAAAATATCCAGGCGCCCGAATTTATCAAACAGAACAGGTCCCAGCCCTTCGATCAGATCACCTTTGAGCAGATCATAAGGCAGCAATGTACAAGTGCCGCCAGCGCTCTTTATAGCGTCATCCAGGGCCTCTAAACCTCCGACTGTACGTGCAAGGGCCACAACATGAATACCCGCTCCAGCAAGCGCCCTAGCTGCCGCAAACCCAATCCCGCGCGATGCGCCTGTTACCAATGCTACTCGTTTTGTTTCCATGCCGGGCACCTTAGGCCATCAAGGCCGCGGTGGAAAGCCCTTGAATGCATAAGTGGCCTGATGCAGCGGGGTTAGGCCCACCGTTTCACTTAGCACCAATTTCCTGCACGCATTCTGGAATTGCAGGCTAACCGTCTTGGGCCCAAATTGATGCGCAAATAGCGGTTCAGGATGTTTTAGTTCATAGGGTCCTTGGTGCATGAACGGAATATAGCCATCCCCATCATCCCCCATCAAAAGCGCGTTAAAGACATTGCCGTCGGTGGCATAGAGGCGCGGCGTCGGCCAATCATCGCCATCATCCTCGATAATTGTAGCTTCAATTGACCCATGCAATAAATCTTTGGGCTCCAATTCCAAACCGCTCGATCGTTTGAGGCGAATATCGACATACCAGGCCAAACCCTTCTCACTGCCGTCCTGTGCCAATTCGTTATATCGCAAATAGAGTGTGTGTTCCGTCATGATGTTCTCCTTTACCTGGAGATCATCATGCCCCAATACATTGTATGTATTAAATTCATTGTTTATATAATAAATATGAATATGATTCATATATGGCGAATGCCTTACGCACCCTTGATTTGAATCTTCTGCCGATATTGACGGCCTTATTGGCTAATCCCAGCACCACGCGTGTGGCGGCTGAATTGGGCCTTACGCAATCCGCCGTATCTCATGCCCTAAGCCGTTTGCGGGGCCATTTTGGCGATGCATTATTTGTGCGGGGAAAGCAGGGGTTAGAACCCACGGCCTTTGCACGCAGCCTGATGCCGCTCACACAAGATTTGATACGCTCGATGGATGCGCTGGTGGCGCACGATCCAAAATTTAATCCTGCCACTAGCGTGCGACATTTCGTGATTGGCATGCCGGAGCTCGTATCTACCCCCTTCATTCCACAGCTTATCCCTATCCTGCAAAAGGCCGCCCCTAATATAACGCTTCATTTTAAAGCGATTTCGCCAGCCCTTGCACAATCCGTCGTCGAAGATGGCGCTGTCGATTTATATATCGGGCACGGCTCAATGCGCGGCAGCAACATCAAACGCCAGACCTTGTATGATGATGTATTTGTATGCGTCAGCCGCAGTGGCAGGAAACTCACCAAAGACGGGTATTTAGACGCAAAACATTTGAAATTATCGCTGCAGGGCGATCAAGTAGGCCTCATTGACGGGGCTTTAGATCAGCTTGGTTTAAAACGCAAACACAGCATGACTCTGCCCTTTTATTTGCTCGGTTTCGATGTCTTGAACATGAGCGACATGATTATGACGGTGCCGCAATCCTTTGCGCATTACGTGACCAAAAAATTGTTCAGCCAAGCGCGCATGTATATTCGCCCATTCCCGTTTGCGATTGAGCCATTACGAGTAGGCCAAATCTGGCACGTGCGTTCGCACAATGATGCAGGCCATAGCTGGCTTCGCCAAACGATCAAAAAGATTGCAGATAAAGTTTAGGCTTAATCATCGCCGCCACTCATGACGGATTCGCGTTTGGCGGCGTCTTTGATTGTTTGGTAATCAGTCAACGGTATAGGATAATCACCCGATAAACATGCATCGCAAAATTGCGGCTTAGCATTATCCCGGCCTGGGTGTTTCAAAGCGCGGTACAAACCGTCCAAAGACACATAAGCCAAACTATCAACCCCGATATGCTCGCGGATTTGCTCGACGCTCATGCGATTGGCCAATAATTCATCCGTGGTCGGCGTTGCAATGCCATAGAAACACGAATGCTTCGTCGGCGGGCAGGAAATGCGCATATGAATTTCCTTGGCCCCTGCCGCGCGCAACATCGCCACGATCTTACGGCTGGTTGTGCCACGCACAATCGAGTCGTCCACCAACACAATCGACTTGCCCTGAATAACATCGGCATTCGCATTGTGTTTCAATTTCACGCCCAAGTGGCGAATTTGATCGGTAGGCTCAATAAAGGTGCGGCCAACATAGTGATTGCGGATAATCCCTAGATCAAACGGCAAACCTGATTCTTGCGCATAACCAATAGCAGACGGCACGCCGGAATCCGGCACCGGCACGACCAAATCGGCCTTCGGCGCGGGCGCTTCGCGCGCCAGTTCCGCGCCAATGCGTTTGCGCGCGTCATAAACGGAACGGTTTTCAAGGTGGCTGTCCGGGCGTGCAAAATACACGTATTCAAAAATGCAAAAGCGCGATTCTGTGTTTTTAAATGGGTGCACCGATGTGATGTTACCCTTATCGATGGTGATCATTTCACCGGCATCGATATCGCGAATATATTCCGCGCCAATAATGTCAAAAGCGCAGGTTTCGGATGCGAGTACATACCCATCGCCCAGGCGACCCAGACATAACGGTCGGACACCATTTGGATCGCGCACGCCGATCAATTTGCCTTCGGCCACTGCCACCAGCGCATACCCGCCTTCAATCGCCCCCAGCGCCTCGATAAAACGCTCATGGACGGTTTTCTTCGTGGACCTTGCCACCAAGTGCACGATGACTTCCGTATCCGATGTTGATTGGAAAATTGCGCCATCAGCCACCAGTTTTTCACGGACTTTGTAGGCATTGGTCAGGTTACCGTTATGCGCCACGCCAAATCCGCCAAAAGAGAGATCGGCAAAAATCGGCTGCACATTGCGAATTTCCGACGCACCGCACGTGGCGTAACGATTATGGCCGATAGCACTGTTGCCTTTAAGCGTATCGATAATGTTGCGGCTGCCAAAATTATCGGATACCAGGCCCATGCCACGATGGGTGTAAAAATCTTTGCCATTGCTTGAAACGATACCGCACGCCTCTTGCCCGCGATGCTGCAAAGCATGGAGGCCGAGCGCTGTTAAGGCCGCCGCATCGTCATGGCCCCAGATGCCGAACACGCCGCATTCTTCGTGGAAACGATCGTCATCGAAGATAAAGGGCGTATCCAAGCAATCAGTCATTGAATTTCCTTGGCAATGCCGGTTTGTTATACAAGTCGGTTTCACGGCGCGTCGTCAATTTTGACCCGCCGCTGGCAGGTCGAACCTTGTTGGCTTGCCCAGGCTCAAGCGGGCTTTTATCCTGCGCAGCCATTTGAATCTTATCGCGGTTCAGCACATCTTTGCCCGGCATCATGGCGGATGTGAGATCAGCCAGATACGTCATGTAAGGGTAAGTTTTAGAATCGGCAAAATAATCCGCACGCTTGTCTTCCGCGACCGCGAAATTCAATACCACGCTCATAAGACCTAGGATGACAACACCGCGGATCAATCCGAATACGACACCCAGGGAACGGTCGACAGGGCCCAAACCCACATAATGCACAACACGGGAAAACAGATGCGATGCGATCGTCAATACCGACAAAACGACGATGAATACCAGGCCAAAGCCCAAAGCAGTACCAACCATTTCATAAGGAATGAGACCAAAAAGTTGTTGCGGTTCTTTGGCCTCGGGATCCACAAGCCAGTCTTGCACCACAGGAACCATCCTGGGGCCGAATAAAAAGGTCGCAACGGCGGCGCCAAGTAGGCTGATAATCGTCAGCACCTCGCGAACAAAACCGCGCCAAAACGCCACCAGAGCCGAAAGAAGAAGAATACCGATAACAACAAGGTCGAGGATCATGCGTGATGTTTAAAGAAAACCGCTTGATTTTGCAAGCAAAACAGCCGCTTTTGCCCCCCTTGATTCTAAGCCTTTTTAAGGCGTAGAACCATTTATATTGGGGATGTAGCTCAGCTGGGAGAGCGCGTCGTTCGCAATGACGAGGTCGGGAGTTCGATCCTCCTCATCTCCACCATTAACCACTATTGCCATTCCGGCGGTGGGGGAGAGTAAAGTAAAAAGTCGAGCCCTTGCCAGGTTCTGATTCTACCCAAATGTCACCGCCATGCATTTGTACAATCTTGCGGCAAATGGTCAGCCCCAAACCCGTACCTTCAATATCGTCCTGCGTGTGCAGGCGTTTGAAATCTTGGAAAATGGCCTGGTGATATTCAGGCGCAATGCCAATGCCATTATCGGCAACAGACATCAAAATGTGATCCGTCACATCCATACCGTCGATATGCACTTCGAGCGGGCGGCTTGGGTCGCGGTATTTTTGCGCATTGCCCACCAAATTGATGATTACTTGGCGAATTTTTTCCGGATAGGCATGCGCTTTGGGTAAATCGCCCGCCACAATCTTATCCGCAGCGCCTTCTTGCGCGCATTCTTCAATCACATCGCGCACCAGATTGTTTAAATCGACTTCCTGGCGATCTTCTTGTTGGGTGGTGATTTTGGAATAGGCCAGCAATTTGTCGATCAATTGCTGCATTCGGCGCGCATTGGTGCTCATACGGTCCAGAATGCCTTTGTCATCATCATTTAAACGTGACGCGGCATCTTCTTGCAACATGTCACAATAAGCAGCAATACGGCGCAAAGGGGCCTTAAGATCATGCGAGGCCGTATGCGCAAAATCGGACATATCTTTATAGGACCGCTCGAGCGCCTCGCGGTAATGGCGCAGTTCAGTTCGCAAACGCGCCTTTTCAATCGCGTTTTTAAGCGGCTGAACAAATTCACCTTCCGATATGCGCTTTTTGGTCAGGTAATCGGACACGCCAAGCTTTAAAGCCTCCACCGCAACTTCTTCTGAGCCCTGCCCTGTCACCATCACAATAGCGGGTGAGACGCGGCCATCGCCGCGCGATAGAATTTCACGGACGAACGCCATGCCATCCGCATCCGGCAATTGATAATCGACGACATAGCAATCAAAAGCGCGGTGGTCTTGCAACAATTTGGTTGCTTCCAAATAACTCGTGGATTCCGTAACTTGAAAATCAATATCAGCGTTTTTCTTGAGCAAACGGCGATACATTTCGCGGTCGATCTCGCCATCCTCAAGAATGAGGATAGAAACAGGCGCGTGCGACATATGTGTAGCGGTTTGGGTCATGGCAATATCGCGTATTCGAACCAATAAGATTTCAAAATCTGCGCCACTTTGACGTAGCCTTCCATATCGACGGGCTTGGGCATGAAAGAATTGGCACCTGCACGATACGTTTCCTCGACATCCTTTTCGCTGCGAGACGTCGTAAAAACAATCAGCGGAATAGTCGTCAGCGTTGGATCATCCTTAATCTGTTGGATCATATGCGTGCCGTCGACACCAGGCAAGTTCAAGTCCATCAATACAAAAGCAGGGCGTATGCAGCTGGTATCATTTTGATATTCGCCACGACACTTCAAATAATCCATGGCTTCAGCGCCATCTTTACAATGTCTTAAGGGAAGCAAAATTTCGGCCTTTTTAAAGGCGCGCGTCAGAACTTCGTAATCCTCGGGGCTGTCTTCGACAACCAAAATGGGATTGATCGCAGACCGTTCGATCATGCGTACGACTCCAGCGTAAAGTAAAAGGTCGCGCCTTCGCCGGGCACCGACTCTATCCATATAGTGCCCCCATGACGGTCGACAATCTTGCGAACGATTGTCAGACCCGACCCGGTGCCACCGCCATATTCCTCGCGCCCATGCAGGCGCTTGAAGATTTTAAATACTGCCTTTTGGTATTCCTGGGCAATACCGATGCCGTTATCGCGCACAAAAAAGACCGGTTTATTCGGAAATTCAGGGCGATTATAAACGCAGCCAATTTCGATGGTTTTTTCCGGTTTTTCATTATACTTAATCGCATTGGTCACCAGATTGGTGAAGATCTCGCCCACGCGCACACGGTCGCATATGAGCTCCGGCATATCCGGCTGGATGGTTAACTGCGTATGATTTTCACGGATAAATACATCCAAAGTTTCCAGTGCTTCAGTTGCGACTTCCGTGATATTTGCCTTGCGGAACGCGAGGTCCTGGCGCGAAATATGCGAATATTCCAGCAAGCGATCGATCAAACGTTCCATACGACGGGACAGGTTTTTGAGCGTGGCCAGTTTCTTTTGACCTTCTTCATCAAGCTTGTCTTGATAATCTTCTAAAAGAAATTCGGCATAATTATAAATCCCACGCAGCGGCTCTTTTAAATCATGAGAAGCGATGTGCGCGAAATCGTCCAGATCGCGGTTGGATTCTTCAAGACGTCGTGTGTAATCGCGAAGCGAGGCGGTTTGTCGTTCCACCATCAAGCGCGCATTCACGGATTCCACGGTAATGCGGAAAGTGATATAGCCGATTAAAATGGTGAGCAGCAAAATCGCCATAAAGGTAATCCATGGCAAAACCCCAACTGCGCTTGAGAAGCCGGTGATAGAGGAAAAGACGCGGACATCCCAATAATGAATGCCGAAATCACGCTGACGGCGGTATCCCAAATCGCCGAAATCATGCTCGCCTAAACTGTTGAGCATAGTGCGGCCTTGGGGACTTGAATATTGCTCGTAGATTAAGGTACGCGCAGCTTCGGTCACACTATAAATTTGAACATGAATCGATTGCTCATAGGATGCGAATTGCTTTTTAAAGAGTTCAGACAAATCGATAAAACCGACAATAAATCGTGTCGATTCTTTGCCTTTGTCCGGCACCGGCGCGATGACTGCAGAGACATAAAAACGCGACGCGTCACTAATGGCTTCATAGGGTTCGGATACAAACAATTTGCCAAGGCGTCGCGCGGTTAACAAACCTTCTCTTAGCTTCACATAGTCGATCAGCCTTGTGTCTTCTGCATCGTCTTGACGGTAAACAAACGGCTCCTCAAGAGCGCCGGAATCCGAAATGCGATATTCGGAAATGCGGATAAAGCGTGTTTCATTGGTAAGGGCCTGCGTCACATCATGGAATTCATCGGAATTTAAATTCTGCATTTGCGCAACCATGCGCGTCAGCGCCGTAATCTGCTGTTCGTGACGGGATACTTCGGTGTCTAGGGATCGGTAAATTTGATCAGATAATTCGCGGAAGGTACGGGACGATTGATTAATATCGTAATTAAGTGCCATCTGGAAACCGATGACGGCCAAAAGTATACCAAGCCCGATAATCAGGGTGGGGAGCTTATAAGCCCTTAAAATCTCGGTTGGAGTGTCCTGTTCGCCTGCTCTAAAGGGATTCACAAGGGGGGCTTTCTTTTAGTGATCTTCGGTACTTTTAGCTAATTGTTCCATCTCTTCCAATTTCTTGAGGATGAAGGGAATCAGCGGAAACATGACCATAGCGGTAGCAATGGAAACGGCGGCAGTGATGACTTTGACTATACCGTGCAGATAGTAAACCGGTTTCCAAATTGAAATAAGACCAATGATGTGCGTAAGGCCACAGAGAAAAATGAAGGTTGCAAACATTCCAAAGACCCATGAAAACGGCAAAGTCTTTTTCTGCATACGCAGGATAATCAAGAGGGTAATGGGGATAGCGAAATAGGCAAGCGCAATGGTGAGATCGGATAGAGCATGCAGCCATACAAGCTCCGGTTTCCACAGATAACAAAATCCGTGCGGCATAAAATCGTCATTAAAGACTTGTTCCAACATTGTCCCAACCCCCACCCAAAAGGACTGCACTTAATTCGGGTATATACCCCCGCTAAACGAACAAACGCGCCAAAAACGCCAAAAGTTCCATGATTATAAGTTGCTGATTAAAAAGGGATTTTCAGTGTCTTACTTTTGCTGCGTTTGCGCAAGCATTTTTTCGAGTTTTACCCAGAAAGCGCTTGTTCTAAATAGTGTTTTTGAACGCCGAATAAGGTCTTTAAGGCCGTAATTTCATTTTGAATAATCTCCGCTTTGCGCGGATTTTTTGTTTTTTGCGCCATGATCAAAACGTTTTTTGGCGTATGCATATCGGATATGAACTCAGCTGTCTTCACAGCATATCCGTGTTTCTCCAAATACGAGGCACGCAAAGCGTCCGTCACCATTTCAGCTTGTCGCTCCAAGAAAACACCATGACGCGTTAAGGCGTCCAGCCCATTTTCGGGATCATTTTTCTCCATCTCGCGCCGGATTTGTTTATGGCAGCAAGGCGCTACAATAATGGCGCGCGCCTCGGACTTGATGCCTTTGGCAATCGCATCATCTGTTGCGGTATCGCACGCATGCAGCGCGATTAAAACATCTATGTCCGTGATATCGGCATTTGCAATACGCCCCTGCTCGAATCTCAATCCATCAAAATCATTTGCAAAAGCGATATCATTGCACAAATCCACCAAATCCGCGCGATCTTCAATCC
>DATCRN010000112.1:0-15151 GCA_036568945.1 Alphaproteobacteria bacterium
CCGGGCCTTTTTTATGAACCGCAACCGGGGCGGCAGTCCCCATATAATTACGCGACCTTCAATCCTTGGAGGCGCATCTGCTCTTTCAAAGATAGCGTAGGCGCTGCTTCCGCTCCGCGATCGGTCAATTTAAAATCGACTGGTTTTTTGGTTGTCGGATCATAATGCGGAATGATGCCGATGCGGCCATAGGTAATAGCATTGAGGCGCGTGCCCAGCAATGATCCGAAGGTTGTCGTCATATCTTGGTAGCGGGATGCATCACAGGTTTGCAGCTCTGGCGTGACGCGCGCGATATGGCTGAACATAGTGGCAAGTGATCCGCAATCTACATTGCTGCGCTCGGCCTCCATCGCAGCGCGTTTAACAAGGGCTGCCAACAGTTCACGCTGCGGACCCATCAAACGGTTCTGCATTCTATCATCGGGCGAGCTTTTGTTACCCGGATGGATGGCGGTATAGCTCAAGCTATGGACGCGGCCTTCATAATCGAATTTCGCGGTGAAGCCGCCAAACTCATAAGTCTTGCTGGAGTAATCAATGTTATACGCTTGGCCACGCGCATCCATGATGCTGGAAATCACCGGCACAACGCGATCAAGATGGAATGGAATTTCAAAAATATGGTCGGCTTGGACCTGAGCTGCAATGTCGCGCTTGGCAATGGCGATGGTAGAGATATTTTTTTCTTTCATAGCGCTAGCCACATGCGCGAAATCATCACGTACTTTGACGATGCTCCAAATCGGGGCCACGTCGTCAATGGCGCGCAAAGCTTCATCACCATTCGTCACAAAGAGGCAGTTGGCGCTGATGGGGTCACTTTTCAGTGTCTGTTTCAAACCTTCAGCTAAACGAAAATTTTCTTTTACAGTGCCATCGATGACGACGATGCCGCTCATATTGCCTCCTGTTCGTTTATTTTCTATAATCTACTTTTAGTGTTTTCTTCAAGTAGTACTTTGCAAAATTAAATTTTCCGTCGTCAAGCCTTCGATGTGCCGCATCGCACCACAGATGTACGTATGATTTGTAAGGGTTTTGACATCGGTGGATAAACGCTGCATGACCCTTTATTGCGACTATAAAAACCTTGAAGCTGAATAAGAGTCAGGCGTATAGTACGGGTCAAATTCCATAAAATGAAACGCCAATAAGGGGTTAGGGAGAATCATGGCCAAGGTCGGCGCGCAGCGCGCAGCGGAACTCACCGGAGTGTCAAAATCAACCATCCAGCGGGCCATGACCGCGGGCAAATTATCGTTTGAACTTGATAGCCATCAACGCCGTCTGGTCGATGTATCGGAGCTGGAACGTGTTTTTGGCCTGAAATCCCAAAGCGATGCCAACACGGAAAATTCTCAAGTTAATGCACCTGCCTCCATGCAGCTGGAACTCGAAAAAGCGCGTCATGCGCTGGAACTTGAAAAGGTGCGTATGGAATTGCGCCTGGCACAGGAACAACTTGATAATGCCAACGCCCAAATCGAGGATCTTAAAATCCAACGCGACCTGTGGCAAAAACAGGCGCAGCAAATTTTGATCACCAGCCAATATAGCCAAAAACAATCGGAAGAACGCATTAATGAAATGCAGCAGCGTGAAGCCGCTCGTCAAGCCGCCATGCAACGCCGCGCAGGGGTACCCGCATCGTCTGCGCAAGCACAACCGATCCGCCCCCAAACAACCACGCAAAAGCCGCAACAGGCCGAAGTGGTCAACCGCCCCATTCAGGGCAATGCCACATCATCTGCCAACGCAGGCCAACAGGCCCCTATTTTCCGCACCGTTCAGCCAGGCAATCAAAATCGCTCCGCATCCGAACCGGCGCAGAAACAATCCTTGTTTGCCTCCCTTTTCGGCGGCAATAAAAAACGCACCGGCACCAACTAACCTTAATGTGGGGCAAGGCCTTGTTTGGCACTTAAGCCTGCGTCAGAACGTGCAAGACTGCACAAGGAAGTTGCGTGCAGCGCAGAGTGACGCGCATTAAAAGTTGCCTTTAAACCGCCTTTAAAGCGTGCCATATAACCAAGCATGATTTTCCGCGCGCTCGGCCAATTTTTCCTGCTGATGCTGTCCCTTGGGTTTTTGGGGATTCTCGGTGTGGTGGGCGTTTTTGCGTTTTTGCTGACCAATTATACCAAAGATCTTCCCGAATTCTCGCAGCTTGCCGATTATCAACCGCCTGTTGTCACGCGTGTGTATACCGATGACGGACAGCTTATGGCGGAATTTGCCGAAGAAAAACGCGTGTTTGTTCCGATTACATCCATTCCGGCGCTCGTCAAAAATGCCTTCATCGCGGCGGAAGATCAAAATTTCTACAAACATAACGGCCTCGATTTTCAAGGTATCGGCCGCGCTGTGTTCATGAATTTAAAGGCGCTCGGTTCCGACAGCCGTTTGGTCGGCGCTTCCACCATCACGCAGCAGGTTGCCAAAAACATGCTGCTGACCAACGAAGTATCGTTTGAACGCAAATTCAAAGAAGCGATTTTAGCACTGCGTATGGAACGTGTGCTGACGAAGGACCGTCTGCTTGAGCTTTATTTGAACGAAATTTATTTAGGCCAAGGGGCATATGGTATTGCCGCTGCCGCGCAGACATATTTTAACAAAGGCCTTGATGATTTAAGCGTGGAAGAAGCCGCGTTTTTGGCAGCCCTTCCTAAAGCTCCCAACAATTATCATCCGGTACGTCGTCACCAACAGGCGCTTGATCGTCGCAATTGGGTGATCAGCCGCATGCAGGAAGATGGGTTTATCACGAGCGACCAAGCGGAAATCGCTAAAATCCAGCCCTTGATGACAGTGGATCTGGTCGCGCGCAAAGAAGCGGTGCGCGCGCCATATTTCGCCGAAGAAATCCGTCGCTTCCTGCGCGATTCACGCGGTTTGGAATCGCTATACAATGATGGCCTGATTGTGCGCTCCACGCTTGATCCGGAATTGCAAGCGATGGCTGAGAAAGCGTTCCGTATTGGCATTACGCAATATGACCGTCGCCATGGGTTCCGCGGACCTATTGCGCGTTTTGATGCGCTTGCCGGCTGGGCCGAGAAATTGCAGGCCATTCCTTTGCAAAAGGGCATGTTGCCTGATTGGCAACTTGGCGTGGTTTTGAAAAAAGGCAAAGGCATTACGATCGGCGCGGGCGACGGCACAGAACATAAGTTGCACGCCGATGATGTGGCCTGGGTCGGTGATGAAATTGCGGTCGGTGATATTGTGATGGTATCGCCCAAATCCTATTTAGACGATAAGCCGAAAAAGAAACCGGAACTCGATGAAGATGGCAACGAAATCGAGATCAAAGAGCCTGATGATTCCGAATTCTGGCACATTCGCCAGGTGCCGACGGTGCAAGGTGGGTTGATTGCGATGGACCCGTATACGGGCCGTGTGCTGGCCATGCAGGGCGGCTGGGACTACGAGAAATCCGAATTTAACCGTGCTACGCAAGCGCAGCGCCAAGTCGGCTCCGCATTCAAACCGTTTATTTATCTGACCGCATTGGAAGATGGTTACACACCTGTCACCAAAATTTTGGATGCGCCGATTTCATTTTCAATGGGCTATGGCCAAGGTGTTTGGTCGCCCACTAATTATGAAGAAGGCGAGTATGGCGGCCCCACCACAATCCGCGTTTGCGTCGAAAAATCACGCAACTTGCCGACCGTGCGGCTGGCTGCGCATTTGGGTATGAAGCGCATTGCGCAAACAGTAGAACGCTTTGGCATTTATGATCATATGCAAACGCACTTGGCAAACGCGCTGGGTGCGCAAGAAACATCTTTGATCCGCATGACCACAGCCTATGGCATGATTGTAAACGGCGGCCAAAAAATCACTCCGACCTTTATTGACCGTATTCAAGATCGTAACGGACACACAGTCTATTCCCGCGATGGTCGTGCTTGTGTCGATTGCGGTCCGCGCATCGCATGGACACCGGGCCAGCCGGTACCAGAACTTAAAAAAGACGAGAATTTGGTGACCGATCCGCGTATCGCCTATCAAATGACATCGATCCTCGAAGGCGTCGTACGCCGCGGTACGGGTCATACGAAACTCGGCGATGTCGATTATCCGCTTGCCGGCAAAACGGGTACCACCAATGAAAACCGCGATGCCTGGTTTATCGGCTTTACGCCGGATTTGGTGATTGGTACCTATGTCGGTTTTGACACGCCGAAACCGCTCGGCAGTCATGAAACCGGCGGTATGACCGCAGCGCCGCTCTTCCGCGCGTTTATCGATCAATATATTAAGGACCGTGAAGCGGTGCCGTTCCGTATTCCATCCGGCATTTCGTTGGTGCAAGTGAATGCCGTCACAGGGCAGCGCACATCGCCCGATGATCCGCGCGCGATTTGGGAGGCGTTCTTGAAAGAAGAAACCGATAACGGATCGGATGAAACCTACACATATGATCCATCAACAACCTTGCCGATCCAAGGCGATGAAAATGCGCTGAACGCAGGTGAAGATCCAACCGTGCCATCGACCGATGAACTTCAGGCCCCACCTGTACAAACGGCACCTTCCACTAATTCCCTCGGCGGCACAGGCGGTTTGTATTAATCCTCGTTATTATCCACGTGCTTTGGCGCAGGCGTACCTTTACGGCGCATCACAGCAGCAAAAAAACCGTCGGTGCCGGATTGCAGCGGGCTTAGCCGCATCATCTTACCCTTCGCTGGCGATCCGCCGCTAAAACCGGCTTCTTTCCAGGCCTGATCAATCGGTACGATTTCAAAATCAGGGTGACTGCTTAAAAACGCATTCACCTGATTTTCGTTTTCTTCCGGGAATAACGAACAGGTCGCATACACTAGCTTGCCGCCTTTTTTAACGCATTTTTCCACACGGCCCAGAATTTCGGTTTGCAATTTGACGATCTCGTCCACCTCTTGGCCATGACCGCGCCAACGCGAATCCGGATTGCGGCGCCATGTGCCGGATGATGAGCAGGGTGCATCCACCAGCACGACATCGAATGTTTCTTTTTGACGACGCAACCATTTGCGATGCTTTTCATCATCAAGCGGTCGAATTTCGACATTGTGAATGCCTGCGCGTACGATGCGTTGTTTGCCGTTCCCTAAACGCCGCGTATTAGTATCCATCGCGACAATGCGGCCCTTGTTTTTCATTTGCGCTGCAAGCGCGAGGGTTTTTCCGGCGCCGCCTGCGCACGCATCCAGCACTTGCATGCCTGGCTGCGCGCCGCATAAAAGGGCGATCAATTGCGATCCTTCATCCTGAATTTCAATCAGACCCGCCGTATAGGCTTTGGTCTTGGCCAAATGCACCTTGTTCTCGGCACGCAGGCCGAACGGGCTGATATTGGTTTTAGAGACGTCTATGCCGTCATTGGTGAGCGACTTGGTCGCGCCCTCGACATCGGTTTTGATCGTATTGACGCGCAGATCCAACGGCGCGGGATCAATCATTGCAGCCATTTCTTCTGCGAAACGATCGCCGAAAATATCATGCAATTTTTGAGCCGCTTCCGGGGGACATTCTACGCGCGCTTCAATCGGCATATCGGGATGATCAAGTTTCTGGCCCACGAACGTATCGAGCGCGCGCAGCTCCATCTCGTCCAATTTCTCGGCGGAATGCTGACCGCCGGGGAATAGATCTGTCACGAAGACTTTCGGTTTTTCTTCGCGAAGCGACAAATCTGCAATCACGCGCGTGCGTGGTGTATCAACGGCATGCGCCTTTTGCAGCCACCAGGTAACGCGCGCATAGGACCGCATCATGCTGTATACGCGTGCGGCGATCTCGCGGCGATCGGATGATCCGATATAACGGCGCACGCGGAAATAATCGCCGGTCATGGAATCCATCGGGATTCCTGCGGACCAAATTTTGTCCCAAAGTTCGATGGCGGCTTGAATACGCGCGGATGGTGTCATGAGGGTAAAACTCCATTACGTTCAGCAACCGCTTGGCGGATGATGCGAACGGATGATTGCAAGAATAAGAAAGCCATGACGCCTGCGACGATTAGGTCAGGCCATGCTGTATCGGTGCCCCACACGCCGGCAGCGGCCATCACAACAAACGCATTGCCGAACATGTCGTTGCGCGAACACAGCCATACGCTGCGTACATTGGAATCACCTTTGGCATAGGAGGCGAGCAAGAACACACAGATGGCATTCGCAATCAATGCGGCAATCGCAACACCAGCCATAATAGGTGCCGCCGGTACATTCAAAATGAAGATGTTGTAGATGGTGGATGTGAATACCCATACCCCCATGACAGCCAGGGAAGCGCCTTTGGCGAGTGCTGCCGTTGCGCGCGTATAAAGCGGCATGCCGATCACGGCGAGTGAAATGCCGTAGGTAAGCGTATCCGCCAGAAAATCGAGTGCGTCCGCTTTGAGCGCTTGGGACCCTGCGATGGCGCCTGCCGTCATTTCGGCTACGAACATAATCGCATTAATGGCAATCACGATCCAAAGGCGAAGCCTATAATCGCCGGTCGCGCCGTCGAAATTGTGAGTGTGCTCGTGGCCGCCGCCGCCGCCGAAGAGACCAAAGAATGATTTTTTAGCGTCGCAACCGGTATGGTCGTGTGCATGGTCATGACCCTGGTGGCCGTGAGAGTGATCGTGGTTATCCATCTTGAAGGGATATATAGGCTTAAAAGCTTTCTTTGTCACCAAAAGACCCACAATCGGGGGCGAACCTACCATATAAAACAAGCCCACCCGGCATCTGTTGCAACAGACAACCGGGCGGCTCGCTACCAGCACAGTAACTTTTAAATTCGGTGTTCCTTAACGGTTATCCGACATGTCTCCACCAGCCCGTTTTATTGATCGAGTAGATCGGGCGGTAACGTGTGAAACCTTCGACGTTCTTCACGGTCTTATATTGGTTGTCCAGGAATTTGACACCATCATCCGTGTAGACGATCAAGATCGCGTGCGGGATTCCTTTCCACGTGTCTTGCACGATGGCAAGGCGCAGTTGGTTTTCATCGAAACCAAGAGCTTTCAAGGCCGCATATTTGGCAATCGCGAAATCTTCGCAGTCACCGCCGCGGCTGGTGAATTCAGCCGGCGTCTGCCAGTAATCGGATGTGCCGTAATTATTCTTGTCTTCGATGTAACGCACCTTGTTGTAATACGCGTTCACAGCCTCGACGATTTCGGCTTGTGACGCGCCACGCTCAGCGGACAAAGAAGATGGGAGCGGCGCAGATTTGGAATTGAGACGCGCAGTAATCGCAGTCCATTTGGTAAACGGCGAAATATCAGCCGAACGTGTCTCAGACGTGCCGAACAAAGAAGGGTAAGCGGAACGTTTGGATACCGGCTCTTCGCGGTTAAGCGATGCCTCTACGACGTCGCCGTCTTTTTCAGGCGTGCTGCGTTTGGAAATGCTCGTGCCTTCCAATGTTGCGGATGTTGCGCGGGCCGATTGGGTGCTGATGCCCATCGTCGAAAAACCGACGACGAACACGCACATAGCTGCCAAGGATCGCCACGCCAGCTGTTGCAACAGCATGGAGCGGAGTGTGCCCTTGGTGATCAGGCCTTGCTCGCGTAAAACGACGCCGAGTTGATTGCCCGTTTGCGCTTGGATTTTGAGAGCGGTCTCGAGGTCCGATTTGGAGATCCGACCGCTATCGGTCAATAGATCGCCTAAGCGGTTGCGGTTCAGGTGAGCCGCGATGCTTTTCAAGACGCTTTGTTTGTTCTTCATGGTGCTGGTCATTTTTTACCCTGTTTACTGTGCTTAAATTCGTTTGCTGGTATTGGCTGGTACGCTTTGTTTTCTGCCGCTTATCCGGTATTCACACCCCCCGAACGCTTGCTTCGTTATGCAAACTATATCGAAAAGGGTTTATAAAATTATGAAAATTTGAAAGCATTTTATCTAATCTGTATGCAAATGGCGGATTTCCTTGATTTTTTAAGTGTTTACGGGTAGTACGATGGCATGATTTTGCATCAAACTTTGTTGCCTTTGCTGGACCGGATTAGCCAATCTCGCGTGCTTTGTGTGGGCGATGTGATGTTGGATCAGTTTGTTTACGGCGATACGTCCCGTATTTCGCCCGAGGCGCCGGTGCCCGTCTTATCAGTAACCAAGCGCGGCTATACGCCCGGCGGCGTGGGCAATGTCGCTGCGAACTTAAGTGCCATGGGCGTGCGCACGGATTTGATTTCGGTGACGGGCGATGATCAGAACGCATCGCAACTCGGCAATATTTTGGAATCTTTCGAAGGCTTGACGGCGCATCTGCTGCGTGACGCCGCGCGCCCCACGACCTTCAAAACCCGCTATATCGCATCCGGGCAACATGTTTTGCGCGTGGACGAAGAAAAGATTGTGGCCCTGTCATCCGATATCGAAGATCGGGTTTTAAAAACCACGCAGCGCTTGTTGGCGGATGTTCAAGTTCTTGTCATTTCCGACTACGGTAAAGGGTGTTTAACGCCGCGTGTCTTATCCGGCCTTATTACGGCTGCGAATAAACAGAATGTGACGGTCATCGTTGATCCGAAGGGATATGATTACACGCGCTATCGCGGCGCCGACGTTATAACGCCAAACCGCAAGGAATTGTCCGAGGCCGCCGGCAACATGGCAACCAAGACCGATGCGGATATTGAAGCAGCCGCGGCCCAGATCATGAAAGATACCGGTATCCCGGCAGTTGTGGCCACACGCTCTGCTGACGGTGTGTCGGTGATTTGCAAAAAAGAACAACCGATCCATTTGCGCACGCAAGCGCGTGAAGTCTTTGACGTCTCCGGTGCAGGGGACACGTTCGTAGCGGGTCTTGCAGCAGCTTTGGCCGCCAAAGCGGAAATTGCCGATGCGGCGGAACTTGCGAATATTGCGGCAGGCCTTGCTGTCGAAAAGGTCGGCACGGCTATTGTGCGTGAAGGGGACATTCGCGGCTTCATCACCGAAGGCGATATGAGCCGCTCGCGGATTTTTTCGTGGGACCAGGCACGCGATCAAATGGCGCGCTGGCACGCCAAGGGCCTTAAGGTCGGTTTTACCAATGGCTGCTTCGATTTATTGCATCAGGGCCATGTCTTGATGTTGGAGCGATGCAGACGTGAATGTGATCGCCTTATTGTCGGCGTCAATTGCGATGCATCGGTAGGCCGTCTCAAGGGTCCCACGCGCCCTGTGAACCCGGAATATGCCCGTGCGCAGGTGATCGCAGCCTTAGGGTCTGTCGATGCTGTCGTGTTGTTCGGACAAAATGCCGATGAAAACGATACACCGCTTAAAATCATGCAGGCACTGCGTCCCGATGTTATTTTCAAAGGGCAGGATTACACCATTGATAAAGTGGTGGGCGCCGATTTCGTGCAATCCTATGGCGGCCGCGTTGCGCTGATTCCGCTCGAAGACGGTTTTTCAACAACGGCCACGATCCAAAAAATGGGCTCGGCGGCTTAAAATACCTTTGAAGGGCATCCCCCTTTTAAAGCTCATTCTATAAGGTGTCATGATGCTGCTGCGCGCCCTGGTTCTTTTCGTATCGCTCTTTCTATCTCTTCCTGCTTTTGCGCAGAACGATATCGCAACCGTATCCAATGAGCGTCACGTGCTCTTGCGTCTGCATGCCGATGCGACGGCGGCAGTGCCAGGCAAACCATTGCGTCTTGCGTTTGAACAAACGATAGAACCTGGCTGGCACACCTATTGGTCTAACCCTGGCGATTCCGGCGAGCCGATGCGCGTCGAATGGAGCTTGCCCGATGGCGCTAAAGCAGGCGAGATTTTATGGCCTGCCCCCGACCGTGTGCCTTATGGCCCGCTCATGAATTTTGGTTACCAAGATCATGCGGTGATGCTCTCCGTACTCAATGTGCCTGCCAATGCCGTGCTCGGATCGACCTTATCCATCAAGGCAGATGTGACGACCCTTGTGTGCGATGAAATCTGTATTCCGGAATCGGATGTTCTGACTCTTGATATTCCTGTTGCGACATCGTCCGCGCCCGCGAATGAGGCCTTGTTTGCTGATGCTGCTTCCAAACTGCCGTTGATGCTCGATTGGAAGACCGTCACCGATTACAATGCGGATGAAGTGAAGGTGCGTATTACTCTGCCGGCATCCGAAGCGGGCTTGGGCGACAAGACGCAAGATATGATCTGGTTCCCGTTCGAATGGGGTTACATCGAAAATGCATCCGACCAAGTCGCAACGTATGAAGCCTCGACGCGCACGCTGACCTTGCATCAAAAGGCAACATCCGATCGCGATATTTCAAAACTGGATAATGTGTCCTATCTCGTGCGTGTTGGCGATCAATCCTTCATCGTGGGTGGCGCCATCATGCGCGCTGATGCGCCGGTGATGTTTGATTCCGAAGCCATGCAACCGGATATGCCCTCGTCTCTGCCGCTCATTTTGGTCTTCGCGCTTTTGGGCGGTCTCATTCTTAACATCATGCCGTGCGTGTTCCCCATCTTGTCGATGAAGGCATTACATTTGGTATCGCTGCCGCGCGAACAACGCACGCATGCGCAAATCCAAGGGATTTTATATGCTGCGGGGGTCATCGTGATGTTCCTTGCGCTTGCTGCGATTCTGATCGCGATTCGTGAGGCGGGCGCGCAAGTCGGCTGGGGTTTCCAATTGCAAAATCCGGCTGTTGTGGCTGGCCTTGCATGGCTGATGTTCGTGATCGGTCTTAATTTGGCAGGCGTGTTCGATTTGCACATCGCGTTCGGCGGCGATTTGCTGATTGCGGAAAGACATCATCCGTTATTGTCATCGTTCTTGACGGGCGTGCTTGCCACGCTTGTCGCCACCCCATGCAGTGCGCCCTTCATGGCGACTGCTATGGGTGCTGCGCTGGTGCAGCCTGAGCCGATCGCATTACTCATTTTCGCGTTTGTGGGGCTTGGTCTGGCATTGCCTTATGTGCTGCTGTGTTTTGCTCCGGTTTTGCAAAAACTTTTGCCGCGTCCAGGTGCATGGATGGAAATCTTCCGTCAACTGCTTGCCTTCCCGATGTTCGCGTCTGCCGTGTGGCTCGTTTGGGTTGTGGCGCAGCAGGGCGGATCAATGGCGGTGGGTTGGACACTTGCAGGAATGGTCACTCTTGCTTTTGCGATTTGGATGCTGGATTTAAAAGCCGCAAAAAAATCGACGCGCCGCGTACTTACGCTTTTAGGTGTGATTTTGATTGGGCTTACGCTGTGGAATTTGCAGCTGGTGGTTCCTGTCGCCTCAGATACTGAGGCGGATGTTGAAACCGTCAATTATCAGCCCTATGACACAAGCGCATTTGAGCAAACGCTGCAAACCACCAATATGCCCGTTTTCGTCAATATGACTGCGGCTTGGTGCATTACATGCCTTGTGAATGAAAAGGCGGTCCTAAGCACGCCGGAGGCCAAAGACCTCTTTGCCGCAAACAAGGTCGTTTATTTCAAAGGTGATTGGACCAACAAGGATGCCGCCATCACGGGGTTTTTAAACCACTATGGACGCTCGGGCGTGCCGCTCTACGTCTATTTTGGGCCGAGCGAGAATGGCGACACGCGCCCGACCGGCAAAATTTTGCCACAAATTCTGACCATAGATGAACTCAAAGGACTATTTCCGGCAACGCCGATTGCCGCAACAGGCGAGATGGACGAATGAAACAGATTTTGATGATGGCTTTCGTGGCTTTGCTTGCGCTCAACAGTTTTGCGCAGGCACAAGATAGCCCGCGTATAGCCCCAGACTTTACCGCAACAGACACCAAGGGCGCGCCGCAAAGTATCGCGCAATATAAAGGCAAAATCGTCGTGCTGGAATGGACCAATCCTGAATGCCCGTACGTTAAAAAACATTATGGTTCCGGCAGTATGCAAGCCTTACAAAAAACGGCAACGGCTGATGGCGTAGTTTGGTTGCGCATCAATTCCGGTGCGCCGGGTAAACAAGGTCATCAAACCCCGGCTGAATTTGATGCCACGGCAACGGATGTCACGGCTAATATCATTGATGAAACGGGCACGATTGGCAAACTCTACCATGCCAAAACCACACCTCACATGTTCGTGATTGATAAGAATGGCATCATTGCTTACGAAGGCGCGATTGATGATAAACCCACGACCGATGCAGACGATCTTAAAGACGCCCGCAACTACGTCAAAGACGTCCTCGATGATTTGAAAAATGACCGCACGATTGGTTTGGGCCCAACTCAGCCTTACGGTTGCGGTATTAAATACGCCGACTAATTTTAAAAGGATCATATTTATGCGTTATCTTCTTCTGCTCGTTCTTTCTTTGTTGCCGCTTGCAGCCTATGCCCATGATGGCGTGCATGCCAAAAATGCCTATGCGTTGGAAACAGCGGCGGATGCGACCGTGGGTGCTGTATTCATGGATATTACGGCGCTGCAAGCCACAGAAAATGACGCGCTTTTAAAGGCGGTTACGCCGATTGCCGATGTCGCCGAAATTCACACAGTGACGACAGATGATATGGGCGTGGCTAAAATGCGCGCGCTCGATAAACTGCCCATCCCGATGAAAGAAACAACGTCGCTCAAGCAAGGCGGCGATCATATCATGCTCAAAGGTTTGCATGCGCCGCTCGTGGCCGGTACGATTTTTCCGCTGACATTGACATTCGAGCGCGGCGAAATCATCACCGTTGATGTGCCGGTGAAAGCGATGAATGACCCAACCATCGGCGTGCCTGCTGCGGATGCGCACCATGGCCATTAAGGCTGTCGTCTTTGACGTCGGTTCTGTCTTAATCGATTGGGATCCCAAATATCTGTACCGCAAGCTCATGTCGGAATCCGACATGGATATTTTTTTGCGCGATATATGCCCCTATGAATGGAATCTCGAAATGGATCGCCGCAATGATTTGAAATGGGCGGACTATGTCGAGGCGCGCGCGAAATTATTTCCGGATCATGCCGACCACATCCGTGCCTATGATCGCCGTTGGCCCGAAATGGTGTCCGGTCCTATTCAAGGCACCGTCGATATCAAAGCGCAGTTACGTGCGGGTGGTGTACCGCTTTATGCGATCACCAATTACTCTCAAGAAAAATGGGCGCTCTCGCAAACGCTGTGGCCGTTCTTGGCTGAGTTTGATGGTGTGATCTGTTCAGGACAAGAAGGGGTGATGAAACCAGATCCCGCGATTTATCATCTGCTCTACGACCGCTTTGCCTTAAACCCGTCTGAACTCATCTTTATTGACGATCGTGCCGAAAATATCGAAGCGGCTGAAAAAACCGGCATGAAGGGCCATATTTTCAAGGATCCTGACATCTTGCGGGCCGAACTCACCTCCTTATCCCTCCTTTAGTATTTGACATAATATTAATAATTTGTTAATTTGTCCCTAGACGAAGGAAAGAGGGATGAGATGAGATTTATTGATCTACTGAAAAAGAACAACGATTTCGCAACTAAGTTTTACATGCGCCAAATGAGCGAAATCTTCGACGACTACACGCCCAGCGCCTCTCAAGAATTGGCAGCATTCGGTATACGCCTCGCTAGCTTTTATGGCGGCATAGGTGCCAGTTTAGGTCTGACAGTTTTAAGTATGGGCGCAGGTCCAATCGCGGGACCAGCTCTTCTGGTCGCTTCCATAGCAGTAGCAGGTGCAACCATTTTAGACATGAGCTTCGAAAGTTCCGAAACCGTCCCTAGTCTTTTGATGTTCGGTTTCAGCAAACTTATCGGTACGAGCGCAAGTCTTGCGGGTGTTGATCTAAAAGAGAAAGCCGAGCGTATTGCCGCTTATAAACTTGATCCACGATCGACGAAATTTAATGGCTCTAAAAGCCAGGTTGTTTACACACATTCCCACTATTATCATACTGTCGAAAAAATTCCGCTGGTCGATTTGCGCGAACATTTCGCGCAATCTGCGGATTACATGCGCTCTGATATGATTGAATGTGCGGCCAATCGTAATCCGCTCGCGTCACTCTTCGCACCAAACCCACCCACCTTGGGCGTAGCAGGCTAGGGAGATATCGACATGTCATTCAGCGCTTTATTTAACCGCAATGCCGACTTCGTTGGTAACCGCTATGAAAATGCAGCGGACAATTTCGCCTTCGATCATCCAAATGTCCCGGTTCTTCCTAGCGTCTTATGGGTAGGCGGTATGATGTTGGATGGTGCGCTTGCATTTGCAACAGCTGCAGTAGGCATTGATCTGCAGAACGTTTCTTTTAGCGCCGCTGGAAAAACACTGACCGATGCTGACCGTGAAAAGATCACTGAACAGCTTTCAAAAGTCTCGCCGCACGATTATTTCGATGAACCGAAAACATACGGTGACTTCAAAGCCCGCATGATCAGGGATCGTGCTGAGCGCAATTCGTTCAAAGTCATCGGTATGGCGCTCACCGGTGCTTAATACCCACTTGTGTATTTGCCGCTTAAGGTCGAAAATCCCCTTTATAAGGGGATTTTATGTCGGCACAAAAAACCATTCTTGTCCTAATCGGTCCGAATTTAAATATGGTGGGTTTGCGTGAACCCGCGATTTACGGCACGACGACACATGCTGAAATCGTGAAATTGTGCCACGACGCGATCGAAGCGGGCGACTTTAAGGCCGATGTGCGTCAAAGCAATTACGAAGGCGATTTGGTGACGTGGATTCAAGATGCGTTTAAAGACGGTGTTGCAGGCGTCGTGATCAACGCGGGCGCCTATACGCATACATCGATCGCCATTCACGATGCCTTACGCCTGCTATCGTGTCCGATTGCAGAAGTGCATATGTCCAATCCGAAGGAACGCGAACCCTTCCGCCACATATCATACGTGGAACCTTTGGCGGCGCTGACGGTTGTGGGACAAGGGGCTGCGGGATACAAAGTTGCGATCGACGCCCTGATTTCTAAGCTTAACTAATTGATGTAGAACAGCTTTTTATTGCTTTTGACCGCTCTGGGTCAATCTGGTAAACCTGTGCGCTCATTTAAACCATAAGGGCTTATAAAAGCACATGAAAATCGACAAGGCCGCGATCCGTCAGCTGGCGGAACTACTGGACGAAACCAATCTAACCGAAATCGAAGTGGGCGAGGGCGATAGCGTCATTCGCGTCAGCCGCGGCGGTACCATTGTGGCCGGACCCGCAGCGCCGGCAGCCCACGCA
>DATCRN010000113.1:0-12165 GCA_036568945.1 Alphaproteobacteria bacterium
TTGTCGGCAGTGGTTTTTGCGCCTTCAGGAATGGTCGACAGCTCGTCATAGGTCGGCGGCTTTTTAAGCACGGATGTATCTTCCTGCGCGAAGCTCGGCATGATGCTAAACGCAGCAAAGAAAACGATCAGGGCGATCAAGCGCAGGCGCATGTCGTTACGATCTGCCTCCTGGCAGCGTGCCTAAGCTGCCTTGTGGCAGGCCGCTGGATGTCGTCATGCTGCTGTTGCTCGTTGCTTGGTTAACGGTAGGCGCATAAATGATTTCGACGGCGCGGCTATTTGCATCCAAACGCAAATCGGCGCGGGATCCCATTTGCAGGCCGATATCGCGTAAAACTTCGATCATCGGTTCGTTGTAAACATTCAAGTTCACGACAATCGGTGCGGCAGGCGTGTCGCCAATGGTGCGGAATGTGTAACCGGATTTGGCGGCCAGATCACGCGCGACAGGCTCAACCGGGCCGGACCAAACGAAGGTTACGGCCTTTTGCAGTTCCGGCGGCGCAGCAGGGATCATCGCTGCTGCGGCAGCCGACGGTGTACGGGTTTGTTCGACTGCGGCCAGGGATTCCAAAGCGCGCGTGGCACGGTCGGCGGCGTCCGCCAGTTGTAACGTGGACGGGTCAGCTTCGGCGACGAGTTGTGGTTTTGGTTGACCGCGCGCAGCGCCGAAGAAACCGCAGGCGCTTAAAGTCGGCAGGACGGCCAGCAACATCGCAGCCATCGCGATCAATTTCACGGTCTTGTCTTTGAGAGTATTCACAGTCCTAATTCCTCACACCATCTCTTGGGCGAAAGCTTAAAGATCCGCCAGCCCTAGGGCAAGCGAGTCACGCTTTATTTAGCCTTTATCCTCAGTTGTATTGGTACCCTGTCCGATCTTCAGGCGTTTGGCCTGAGTCCGGACGATTTTCTTGCTTTCGGTCGCTTTTGTGGTTTCGCGCGTGGTCACAACAGCGGCGGGGCCCTCTGGTGGCGGCGCACCCGTCAGCAGGCCTTTTTTGCGCATCACATCGACGACTTTATTTTTGTAGCTGCCGCCCTTGGACGGCGTACGTGAATGGTAGTGCGCGACAGCTGTGGCAAGCGATCCCGTTTCATTCAGGTGCGAGCGTAAAATCCATGCCGCAACATTGACATTGGTGCAGCCATCATCACGCAGCCACGTCCATGCGGTTTTTTGCGGTACGCCCCAATATTTCGCGAGTTCCGGGACCCACAGCGAATTGATCTGCATCGGACCCAAATCAAACGATCCGTTAGTGTTGCCGACTTGTTGACCAATGCGTCCGCCTTCGACATGTAGGATACCGACCAAAACTTGCGGCGGCACGGCGTAGGTGTTGGCGGCCATCATCAGACAGGCAGCAAATAAATGATTGATCATTTCGCTCCTCCTGCCGCTTGTTTGCCGTCTTGTGGTTTGCTGAAGAAAGCCATGGGGTTGAAGGGTCCCTCTTGCGCAGGCGCTTCTTGCATAGGTTTTTGCGCGGGCACGGCGCCGCGTGGTGCGGTTTTAATCGCAGGGGCCGTATCGGATGCGCCCGACTGCATATTGGGATCGACAGCAAAACCGATCACGGCACGCAACACATCCAACCCATCTTCAAATCGTTTCCATACCGCATCCAGCAGCGCTTCAGGATCCGGGTCCTGGCCGTTCAAACGATTCATTTCGATGTCGCATGCGCGCGCAAGCAAACCGGCGCAGCCCTTTAAAAAGCTAAGTTCACGCGCCGCATAAAGAGTTTCATCACGCGGTTGGCCGACCGAAAAAGCTTCGGTTAAATTCGATGCGCGCTCGCATAAATCTTCACCCAAACGGCGGATCAATTTATCGTCGGTTTGACCGAACGGGAAACGCATCACAGCGGCAACAAACGGTGCCAGTGCGAGCGTGCGCGCGGCAACCGGATCGGCCGGATCGTTATTGTCATCGCCGGGATAAGAGAATGAACCGGCAAGCGAAAGCGTCGCGTTATAAGCATCCATCAAGCGCTGGTTAAACTCATCATCCGGCATTTGACCGGTGAGGGCGTAATGCTGTGCAATCACCTGAGCGGCAAGAGACGATGTTTTAAGACGCGCGGCTTCCAGATCTTCTTGCGAACCGGCATTTAATTTCCCCGCCATTTGCGTACCGGTTGCAATGGATGAGGATAACAGACTTGCGAATTGACGGGCGGTTTCTTCAGTTGGCGTGTCACCCGTGTTTCCGGACCAGGACAAAACTTCGTCCACTGCACCCATCAAGGGTACAGCCAGGGATTCGAAGACACGCAGGAGGGCCTGCGCCTGTTTCGATTCACGAGTCATAGGCAATTATCTACCGCCACACACACTTGGGCCAAGACCTTTGTTAGGGTTTTAAGTCTCTGTTATGCCCGGATATTATTAATATTTTACCCTATTTATCCACAATAGGGGGTAAATACCGCTTTGTCACGGTTTTTAGAGGTTTTTCTGGAATATGAAGGGGTTACTGGGCCGGGGCCGGTCCGGCTAGGTCCGTAACCGCTGCCGGGACGTCATAAGGACGCCCGCGGACCATGCGGACTTGTCGGTCACTCGCGCCGCGGTAAAGGATGATGGGTGTGCCCATCAAATTCCAGGCCGACATCAATTCCACGTTCTTTGCGACCGCCGATACATCGGCGCCGCTTGCTTCAATTGCGGTCGGATCGCCCTTGGCATGGCGAACCATCCGATCGGCACCGTCACTGGCCGCCAATAAAAACGCTGCTTGCTGCATGGATACTTCGTTATATCCGACCATCACCATGCGCACGGCAACACGGCCCGCCAAAACGAATGGCTCCACCTCGCGCAGGAACTGCTGGCAATGTTTGCAGCTGGGATCTAGGAACGCATAGAAGGTTGGCTTGGATGCATCACCCCAGACCAAAGCAGGTGCCACCTGCATCGAGGCAAGCAAACGTTCCGACGGAGATGTCGCAGAGGGTGTTGTTGTCGTAGATGTCGCTGCTTGTGCCGATGTTTGTGCCGCAGGCGCTTGAGCGACTGGCGCTGGTGTTTGAGGTTGCTGTTCCGGCGTCAGGGTAGGTGTAGCGGGCGTTTCTGGTGTCGGCGCTATAACGCTCGCATCCGGCGCGGGCATAGCGGGCGTTACCATGTTCAAAATATCGTCTTTGCGTCCTTGCTGTAGCGCGATCATTTGGTTGGGTGTCAGCATTTTGCCGTCTTTATCGAATAAAATACCCAAGACGATCGCGCCGCTATTGGGTGTCGCATAATAAAATTCAGGCTTACCGGCGCGGATCATGACCCAGCCATCCAGCGTGTCGTATTTGCCCAAGTAATAAATTTGCGCGCCCGCTGCGCGTTGTGTTTGCAAAGGCGCGGGCAGCGGCGGCTCGGCTTGCGCGGCAGCGACCGCAGGCAAAATAAACGCAGCAATCAAAGTGAGAAGCAAAACGCGGATCGGCATGAGCGCACCTTTATAGGATCAAAACGGCGACCCCAGTGTAACCATAAACATGGCCATTGCAAACCTCGGCTGCGGTGTAAAATCCGGCCATTGGGATGTCGCCGAAAATGGATTTGGTCAAAGAGGCTTCATCGTCTTTGTCGGTTTCCGGCATGCGTGCCGCACAGCCGAAATAAAAAAGGGCTTTCGGTTTTAAATTGGCTTCACCGACACTGTGGCGCGCGCGGTCATGTAGTCCTTTGAGCGTATTCGTCAAATCATCCATCGCCGTAAAACGATCGCGGTAAATAAATTGAATAGCATCACCGCGTGTGACGTTATGCGCGATGGTCAGTGTATTGTCTTTCTCATTTGCAAGCGTGATATTGCGCACCATGACCGCACCGGTATCGACGCCGGAGACGGGGAAGGCCGCATGAATATGCCCACGCCGCGCGGGTGGGTTTTCGCCGGTGGGGTCGAGTTTGATTTGGTCGATGGAATCGTGGAGCACCTCCAGCGCAGGTCGTCCGTCGATTTCACTGATGATATTATCGCGGCAAGAGGTGACTTGCCATACAGGACCCGCAGGCACGCATCCCTGGCTGGAGGCTACCATCATTTGCAGATGGTCATCGATGATGACACCCGATACGGGATGGTCCGCCACGATATGGGCTGCAGCTACATGCGTGCCGCCTGCGCGTCCGCTGGAAAAACCGCCCACTGTATATAAACCCTCCTTTTCGCGCAGCATATCGAGGGCGCGCGCGGCGGGAGCGCAGAGCAATCCATGCGTCAGCGCAATTGATGTTTTATGATTTTGCATCCATTTGCGTAACGGGGCTTGCGTGATGCCGGCAAAATCAGCAGGCAAAGTGAAAGAATGAAACGACCCTTCCGGCATTTTTCCGATGAGGATGACGGCGGCCGGCCTACCTGACAGGCTGATACCGTTGCCGCAAACGCCTGCCCCGGTTGCACCAAACCAATCTTTGATACGGGTGATGTTTTTGAGAAGGCTTAAGAGGGAGCTATAATCGGGCGCGAGCTCTTCGGTTGCGTAAAAAAATCCGATCGACATGCCGTCCCCTTCGGTGCGGATGCCTTCCAGCGCTTCCAAGATTTTGCGCCCCACTTCGCGCCAATCGGCGCCGTCGGCAACAGCGCAAGCGAAGTGCGTTGACGTATGTAAAATGGCGGACATGTCGGTATCTTACCACCTTTGAGCGAGGTTTAGGCGTCCGTTTTGAGTTGAAATGTCGCAGGGCCACTATAATATGATTAACGAAAATACTTGGTTCCCTTGAGGAGGACAAAAACAATGGTTGAAAACTACCAAACCACCGTAACCGGCACGCGCACCGCCAGCTATGACGAAGGTCTGCGCGCCTATTTCCGTCGGGTCTATAATGTCATGACCATCGGTCTGATTGTGACCGGTTTAGTCGCAACGATTACGCATATGATGCTGCCGACTTTGATCGTGTCGTTTGGCGCAGGCCCAGTGATGCTGCTGTCATTCGTGCCGTTGATCATCACGATGTTCATGTTCCGCGGGTCGGTCGTCATGACCAAATCGGCAGCGCAGCTCAATACGCGTTTCTACGTATTTTCGGCTTTGTTCGGCATGGGGCTTGCGCCTATTACGCTTGTTTACACAGGCGGTGATATTGCGCGCGCGTTCTTTATCACAGCGGCTACCTTTGCTGCGACATCCGCATGGTCATATGCAACCAAAGCGGATTTGTCGCGCTTTGGTTCGTTCTTGTTCATGGGCGTGATCGGTCTTTTGATCGCGATGGTCGTGAATATCTTCTTAGGTTCTGCGCGCATGGATTTCATTATCTCTTGCGCGGGCGTGCTGATTTATACAGGGCTTGTGGCCTACGATACGCAGCAACTCAAAGAAACCTATGCGGTTTCTAACGGTACAGAAGCCAACAACAAAATGGCCGTGATGGGCGCGGTCAGCTTGTATGTGAATTTCATCAACCTGTTTTTGTTCATCTTGCGTTTGCTGGGCAATAACCGCAATTAAGCGCATAAGAAATCAAAACGAAAAACCCGGCGATTTAGCCGGGTTTTTTCATGGGAAGATTTTGATTTTGACTTGGGCAGGTTGGTAATAATTATGCCTCACAGTGGCCGCGCATCCAGCTATATCGCTCACATAGGCTTCACCATATTCAGCCGCATCACGGCGATGCGCCCAGCAGGTAAGGAAGGGGCTTTCATTCGCAGCCGTGACGGCATAAGCAATTTTAAGACGGACGCCGTCTTTATTATCGACCAGGTAATCTTCTTGAACCGGCAAAGCGCTCATGGCAGCAGGCAGCGACATCATGGTGGTGATGAGTGCGAATTCAAAAGCCTGTGTTGCCCGTTTAAACGCCATTAAAAAATCCCTGCAAAAAGTAAGATCCGCAGGGATTATAAGCAAATAATTATGGAAACACAAATTAATGATTAATTTTAATGCGCTTTTGGCGCGGCGGGTCGGCTTTTGTGACCCGATTTCGGCCATTTTGTTTGGATGAATAGAGGGCGGCATCTGCCCGCTCGATCAGCTCAGCTGGGCGTTCATTGGGGCCAAGTTGCGCGGCGCCGACCGACATGGTGATGCGGCCCAGGCGTTCGCCCGTGGCGCGGTTTTGGATGTCCTTGGCGGCCAAAGCTTCACGCAGGGCGTTGCCCACGATCTCAGCGGATTCCAATTTGGTTTCCGGCAGCACGACCACAAATTCCTCGCCGCCGTAACGCGCGGGTAAGTCGCGGCCTTTGACGCCGTCTTTAAGCGTCCGCGCAACCAGTTTCAAAACTTGGTCACCCACCTGGTGGCCGTAATTGTCGTTGAAGGATTTAAAGAAGTCGACATCGCACACGAGCAACGACAGCGGTTTGCCTTCGGCATGCGCTTCATTGACCATGCGGTAAAATTCGACATCAAAGAGTTTGCGGTTCGCGATCCCCGTCAGCGCATCGGTCATCGCTTCTTTGCGCACGGATTCCATTTCCTCACGCAATTGTTGCATGACGGAGGCTGATTGATTCAGTTTGGTTTCGAGAGCTTTATTCTCCTCGATCATCTTCTTCGCCTTCATCATAATTTCGGCGGCGATGGATTTCATTTCTTCCGGCGTTTTGGCTTCAGCGAAACCGCCTGCGGCGGACGCAAGTTCCGTGGAATAACCGGTGGTTTTATCTTTAACGGCGCTGGCGGCGCTACTAACGTTGGTAATCGTTTCAGCGACCAATCCTTCGGCTTTGGACAATGCTTCTTCAGAACGAAGCGCGGTGTTCAAAAGACGGTTGTGCAATTCAATGCAACGTTCTTCAGTCATCTCGTGACCGCCGGTGATCATGATGTCGACGGCGCGCGTGACTTCCGCGTCTTGACCGCTTTCATACACATACCAAAGCTCAAAAATGGACGGGTTTGGCGGTAGACCGTCTTTGGTCATCCGGGCCATGGCCTTATCGGCATAGGTGCGTGCTTTGGATAGTGAATGATTATATTTCAAGCGACCTCCCCTGATTGCCCTTCTTTTGAAAGGGTAACAGATAGCCTCCATTGTTACAGAGGAAATCTTACCGTGACGTTAAGTCCAAATCTTTGATATTTATGTAAAATTCTATCTATATCCACTTAGAAGTCGGATCAAACGTCTCGGACGGAGCCTGGGTCAATGCAGGGATAATGTCCTCAATTTTTGTGACGACGCTGATCACGCGGCGGTCTTCTTCGCGCATGAATTTTCCTTCGATCACGTGATCGATCATATCGACGAACGGCGTCCAGTAATTGTTGATGTTGGCAATCACAATCGGCTTATCGTGAATGCCCAGTTGCTTCCACGTCATGATCTCGCAGAGTTCATCCAGCGTACCGATACCGCCGGGAAGAACGACAAAACCATCAGATCGATCCACCATCATTTGCTTGCGCACATGCATGGATTCCACGACGTGGAGTTCAGTCAGGCGCGTGTGTGCGATTTCGCGCGATGAAATATGTTCGGGGATGATGCCGATCACCGACCCGTCATTGTCCATCACGGAATTGGCCAGAATGCCCATCAGGCCGACATTGCCGCCGCCATAAACAAGGCCTAAGCCTGCCTTGGCCATATGACGGCCAAATTCGCGCGCGGCGTCTTTATAGACGTCCTCACAGCGGTTGGAGGAACCTAAATACGCGCAAAGTGTTTTGATCTCAGTCATGGGGAGGCATGGTAAAGCCTGAATAGAGGGGCAATCAAGCGCCATTCTCCCTTTTCCTTTTGGGTTTCCGCTGCTAAGTAACTCTACCATGAATGAAAAAGAACATAGCTGGTCCGACCTATTCGCCACGATCCACAAGACGGTGATGGTCCCGACCAATCCGGCCGGATGGCCATTTATCCTAGGTTTTGCCGTCGTTTCTGTGATTTTGGCGATGATGTCCGAAGTCTTAGGCGCGATCGGCTTGGTGCTCACCCTTTGGTGTCTGTACTTCTTCCGTGACCCGAAACGTGTGACGCCGGTCCGTGAGGGCCTCATCATTTCGCCCGCTTGCGGCACGGTTGTCGCTGTGGTGCCGGATCAAACCCTGCCGATCGAACTCGATCAAGGCTTGGACAATGGTCCTAATTTCTGGCGCATTTCGATTTTCTTATCGGTCTTCGACGTGCACGTGAACCGTAACCCGATTGACGGTGTCGTCAAACAGATCGCGTACCGTCCTGGTAAGTTTTTAAACGCAGCACTCGATAAGGCCTCCACCGACAATGAAATGTCGGCGACATTGCTCCGCGTGCAAGACGGCAAAGGCGAAGTCGATGTCGCTTATGTGCAAATTGCAGGTTGGGTTGCGCGGCGCATCATCAATCAACTCTCCGTCGGTCAAACGGTGAAGGCGGGTCAGCATATGGGCCTCATTCGCTTTGGTTCGCGCATTGACGTGTACGTGCCCGATCATTGCGTACCGACTGTTGTTGTGGGGCAAAGCACCATCGAAGGCGAAACCGTTTTGGCTGATTTCAAATCCAAAGAAAAAGCCCGTGTCGGCGAGGTGCTATGATGCAGGAGCAGACGGAAGAAAGCGGCCTCAAAGAATTCTTTATTGATGACGAGCAACCGAAACCCGGCAAACAGCTCCGCCGTCTTATTCCCAATTTTCTGACCCTTTGTGGCCTTGGTGCCGGCATGCTTGCCATTCAAAAGGCCGTGCTGGCCGATTGGGATGCGGCCGTTCTGCTGATCGTGTTCGCTGCCGTCATCGATACGATGGACGGCGCGCTTGCGCGTCTTCTGCGTGCCACATCCAAATTCGGGGCTGAACTCGATTCTTTGGCCGATTTTTTATCGTTCGGCGTAGCACCCGGTATGGTGATTTACCTTTGGGCTCTTAATGACGCGGGGCCCGTGGGTTGGATCGCCTGTATGGTTTTCGCCATGGCATGCGCACTTCGTCTTGCGCGTTTTAATTCTTTGTCTGGTGAAGATGACCCGCGACCTGAATGGGCGCGCAAATTCTTTATGGGTGTACCGGCTCCCGGTGGCGCTGGTCTTGCGCTCATGCCCATCATCATCACGCTGGCGCTGCCGGAATCACGCGAACTGAATTTCTTGGCGCCGCTGATTGGTGTGTGGATGCTGTGCGTGGCGGTCATGATGGTTAGCCGAATGCCGACCTTATCGTCCAAACAAATCAAGCTGCCGCGCGCGCCGATGGTGCCTTTGCTTGCGATTGCTGGCGCGTTTTTAGCCGCAATGATTCACATTCCATGGGTTACCTTATCGATCATCGGTACGCTCTATGCCGCGATGATTCCTTTAAGCTGGCACGTCTACGCCAAAGCCAAGGCCAAAAACGAAGCGCCGCAATCTGCGGCGCCTGTCGATACGTTTTGACTCTTACATAGTCATGATTTGTTGTGGCGTATAACCCATGCTTTGCGCTTGGATTTGTGCGGCCGTATCGCCGATTTTGTCCACCAACGACGATCCATTCATATTGAAACGGCCGCGCAGTGTACCTTCGATCACCTTGGCATAGGCGCGACGTGACAGTGCATCCAAATATTGCGGTGTCGGTGCTGGACGGGATTGCAACCCGCTGGCCGCCATCAAAAGCGCATTGGCGCGATATAGTTTCGCATTCTTGCGGCTGCGCTCGACATTAGCGGCACGCGGGTTGAAACGGGCGCTCACATCATTGGTGCGCCAATATTGTGTGTTGCGGACACCGGGTGCGCGTTCCATGGCCATTTGTTCGATATTGCGCGGTTGCAGGGCGCGGCGATGTGGAGCGATAGGCCCACGACGCACACCGGTCGCCAAACGCACCGTGCCGTTGCGCGGCAAGTCAGGCGCAATAGGCGCCGGGCCGGAAGCCATAGCCGAGGCCGCTTTCAGCATATCTGCGCCATCAAACAGGGCGCGGGACGGATCAATGGTATGGAGTGCAACCATGAAAATAATATAAGTGATTTGCTCGAAAAAAACCAGGAATCCCCTGTAAATCCCGGGAATTATGGAATTCGCACGCTTACGTATTCATGTATCTGTGCGGACGGTACGACAGAGCCTCAGCCAGATGCGCTTTATCGATCACATCGTTGGCTGCAAGGTCGGCAATCGTCCGCGCGACGCGGAGCATACGGTGATATCCCCGCGCAGAAATTTGCATCGAGGATGCCGCTTGATCGAGCAGCGCTTTCGCATCCGCCGATAATGGCGCTGCCGTTTCCAGGATGGATACCGATACGGTCGCGTTGATGCCTTCGCCATTATAACGCTGCGTTTGAATGGCACGTGCTTGTGCGACGCGGGCTGCGACACTGGCCGAGGATTCACCTGTTTTCGGTGCATTCAAATCCGCAAGCTGGACTGCGGGTACTTCGATATGCATGTCGATGCGGTCTAAAAGAGGTCCCGATAATTTTCCCTGATATTCGCCTGCGCATTTGGGTGCACGTGTGCATTCCTGTCCACAGTCGCCTAAATAACCGCAGCGGCACGGATTCATCGCAGCGATGAGTTGGAAGCGCGCAGGCCATGCCGCATGGGCATTGACCCGCGCGATAATGGCCTGTCCGGTTTCAAGCGGCTGACGCAAGGATTCCAAGGTTGCGCGTTGGAATTCCGGCAACTCGTCCATAAACAAAACGCCATGATGCGCGAGCGATATCTCGCCCGGTTTGGCCTTCGATCCACCACCGACCAAAGCCGGCAATGATGCCGAATGATGTGGATCGCGGTAAGGCCGCACTCGGACGATGCCGCCATCCGGCAAATTACCGGCTAAGGAATGGATCATCGAAATCTCAAGCGCTTCTTTCGGCGTCAGGGGCGGCAAGATACCAGGCAAGCGCGATGCCAGCATTGATTTCCCGGATCCGGGAGGACCCATCATCAACATATTGTGTCCACCGGCAGCTGCGATTTCGAGTGCGCGTTTTGCTGATTCCTGCCCGCGAATATCCGAAAGGCACGGCACGTTAAACGCGACATCATCCGGCATTTTGGCTTCCGGCGCGCGCAAGACTTGTGTGCCTTTAAAATGGTTGATCAGTTGTAAGAGATCGTGCGGCGCGATGATATCAAGCCCGCCTGCCCACGCAGCCTCCGACCCGCAATCTTGCGGGCAGATCAGCGTCATTTCATGCGCACTGGCATGGATCGCGGCTGGAAGCACGCCCGATACTGCGCGAATACCGCCGTCCAGTCCTAGCTCACCCAACACACAGCAATGATCCAATTCTTCCTTGGGTAAAACATCCATTGCCGCCAACACCGCAAGCGCAATAGGCAGGTCAAAATGTGATCCTTCTTTCATCACATCAGCAGGCGCCAAATTCACCGTCAACCGCTTCGGCGGCAGCGACAGGCCCATGGCATGAAGCGCCCCGCGCACGCGCTCGCGGCTTTCACCAACAGCCTTATCCGGCAAGCCCACAATCGTAAATGCAGGTAGCCCCGACGCAATCTGCACCTGCACCTCGATGGGCAAAACATCGATCCCGGAAAACGCAACTGTGTGAACCCGCGCAACCATTACTTGCCTCCATCCAAATCAATGCCGCCATCATCCTTGATGGTCCAGAACGGATTATGCGCAACCTCCCACAAAAATCCTTCGGTGTCGTAGAAATAACCGCTGTATCCGCCCCAGGGTGTTTCTTCTGCAGCCTTCGTGATTTTTGCGCCTGCGGCCTTTGCCAATGTCATCACAGCATCGACCTCTTCACGTGACGGTGCATTATACGCCAAGGAGATACCGCCATAGGATACGGGCGTATTGTTGACGCCCGCATCTTTCGCTAGTGCCGCGCGATCCCACAGGGCAAATGCAACACCAGGCAGTTGGAAAAACAAAACTTCTTTTTGAGAGGATTTGTGCGGCGTCCACCCAAGTCCATCGACATAAAATTTTTTGGCGCGCGCAAGATCGGTCGTACCCAACGTAATAAGGCTTAAACGTTGATCCATCATTTCTCCGCTACTTTCCATTTTTCAATTTTAATTGAATTGGGAGTCCATATATTTCCCGTGAAGGCAACAGACAGAGTGTAGCTGACTTCATCGCATGCATAAGCATCCGACGACCCAAAACAGAAATAGATATTGCCTTCGAATCCGGTAAGGGCATTGCCTAAATTTTTATATTCCTGTGTGCCGTCTTTGATTTCGCCTTTGCTTTGCGGTGTGGGACCAAAGGAATCCATGCGTTTTCGCAAAGTGATCTTTTGT
>DATCRN010000114.1:0-5321 GCA_036568945.1 Alphaproteobacteria bacterium
GACATCATCACCCTTTTTGAGCGCGCCAACTTCGTTAAACTTGGCAACCACCGTATATCCACTCACTTCACCAGCATCCGTGGCTGATGATCCGTACAAGAGAAAAGCGCCGGCAACCAAAAGCACAATCGCGCCCAGGACGGTTTCGATGATATTGCGTTTCATAACTAAAGCCCCTTAGGCGTAGCGTTAATTAGGACGCCAGGCTTCGTAATCACCCGTAGCCGCGGCCCGTTTTCCGCCTGAGAGTATATGCCCAGGCGGGTTATAGGCAAGGGTCGTTCCCGTGCGGTTGGGTTCGTGCGGTTTTTGCCAGTCCTTGCGATAAGACAGGTTACCCGTGTTCGGGACCACATCGGTCTGGTGATGCATCCAACCGTGCCACTCAGGCGGGATGGCGGAAGCTTCAGGCTCACCTGCATACAAAACCCAGCGTTGCTCGTGCTTATAACCCTTGCGGGCATCGGCACGGTAATATTTGTTGCCCAGCTGGTCTGTGCCGACATATTCGCCCTTACGCCAGACCGTCAGAAGGAACGAGATCGGCGATAGAACGCTGAATATGTTGCGAAGCCATTTCATACGTTAAGAATTGTCCCAAATACCTGCCAATTGCAAGAAAGGAATCTGGGCATTTTCGAGGAATTATTAGGCCGCACTTTGTATGATCATAGAAGCTGCCGTTTCACCACCGCGGTTGAAATGGGGCGATGCGGACGCTTCGGGTCCGTAGCCGCACATAATCAGATTGGCGTAAGGGATGCTGGCGCCCAAGCCATGATGCCCGAACAACCCGCCAAAAAGCTGGGTCAATGGGTGCCCGCCGCCCAAGGATTCCCGGTTGATAGGACCAATGGTGCGGGTCATGTTATCACCCATATAGACGGCTGTTGTATTGATGAGCTTGGAGAAGCCGGGCGCCACGGTTTCGAGCGCGGCATAGACCGACCCTGCAATCGCACCCCAATTATCAGCGTCATTGGGTAGGCCCGGTTCGTAATACTGAGCAATGATGGAGGCAACATGCTGTCCTTGGGGCGCCAGATTGTCAGACGTAAGGGACGGAATCACCATCGAGATCACTGGGCGATGCGATCCACCTTCCGCTTTCGCATCCTTGCGGGCTTCCGAAATATAATCAGGCGAAGGCGCCATTAGAATTTCACCGGATAAAAAAGATTGGTCGGACGATCCCGTTAGCGATGCGAATTTTGGCATCGCACTTAAGGCCACTTTCAAACGCACGAACCCCCCGCCTTGACGCAAGGGCACCAAACGCATTTGCAGGTCGGACGGCAGATTGTCATTGCCGATCATTTGATCGAACAACGTGAGCGGATTTAAGTCGGCAATCACGACTGCGGATTCGATTACGTCATTATCGCTTAGGACAACACCGGTTACGCGGTCGCCTTCGATTTTCAGACGTACGGCGGTTTGGCCGGGGAAGAACGAGACATCGCGATCGATCGCGCCTTGCGTAAGGGCTGTCAAATAATGGTGCAATGATCCGCGCAATGGTTGCCAGTCACCGCGATAAGGGCGATGTCCGCCAAGGCCCAGCATGTATTGGATCAGCGATGCGGCGGACCCTTTGCGGCTTGGCACTGTCATGGATGCCATCGTGGCTTGCGCGGTAATAAAGGCGCGTACTTGCGGACTTTGGAACATGTCGCTGACCGCTTGTTCCAGCGAGGAATTCATGAGCTTAGCGAACAGGCTTTGCGCAGCGTCGCCACCTTCGCTTAAAAGGCGTCCGGTTTCAAATACTCCCCATAAATCTTTCCAGCCGTCTTGGCTGTAAGGCGGCAAATTGGCACCGACTTGATCAAGGATGGTGCTTAAATTATGCACCTCATCCGAAAAATTCATGAAAGCATCCGCATCAACTTCGGAAATGCGCGCAATTTCGCGTTGCGTTGCGGCACGCGAGGCGGTTGCGAATAAATAATTGCCGTCTTTCATCGAGGCAGGTGCAAAAGAACAGGTTTGTTCCGGCTTCATCATGAAGCCGCGATCTTCAAGGCCCAAACGTTCAGCAAGCGATTGATCGACCGGTACCGGCGCATGCGCGCATGGACCTGTGCGGCAACCTTCAGCGAACAAATCGTAGGAAAGGCCGCCAGGAACGGGCGATGTAATATCGAGGACGGCGACTGATAGTCCGCTTTGCGCCAAAAGGTTGGCACAGGTCAGGCCCTGATGACCCATCCCGACGATAATCGCATCAAATTTATCGTTACTCATGGGCGGAATTGTCGCGGTTTTCCCGCCAGGTCGCAAGGGCTTCTTCCCAGGGTTTATCATCGATATAGAGCGCTTTGATCTGCGTCTTATTGCGGCGATTTAGCGTAATGTCGGCAGAGAATGTGTTTTTATCCTCGCGCAGCATGGTTTCCAGATCCTGTGCATCCCATTCCGGCACATAATACTTTGCGCTGATGGGGAGGTCGTTCATATCGCGGTTAGGCTTTTGGCTGCGTGCATCTTCCCAGGCATACCGCACGTTCAAGAATTTGCCATGCAGTAGATCACGTGGATCATATCCTTTGACGATCACATGATAAGGTTCCGCTGTTGCGCGGTCATACGATAGGCAGCCAATCCATGCGCCCATAATGACGATAGGCAGCGCTACACACAGCAAGGCAAATAGAGTTTTTTCGCGAACCGAGATTGTCATGCTACAGCCTCGCTTTTCAGTTTGCGCTTAACCACGCGCGCGCCATACAAAAGGCCCATCAGGACAAAGCCGATCACAATAAAGCCGAAGCCGGACATCATCATACTGCCGAATAATTCCAAGAAGCCGACAAAGAGACGCGCAGTCACAACCAGAATAGATAGATTAACCAAACGATCAAAGCCGCCGGTTTGCGCCAAGTATCCAATACCCAGCCACAAGAAGATGAAATGTAACATCGACATCATGTCATTGCCGTAAACAATAATGTACGGGATCGCCATCATCGCGCTTGCAAAACAGACAATATCGGTTAAAGGTCTTTCACGCGTTGCAAGCCATGCCACTCGACGTAAACCATACCAAAGCGCAAGAGTAGCCATAAGCGATACGAAGGCCGTGGCGCGTAGCGTTGTCATATGTTCCAGATTCGTAAACGCATCTTCCGGGGCATAGAAAATGAAGCTTGCGCCGCTTGCGCACGCGACCGCCCAAATAATGCCGATGGCACGGAAAGTTTTGGCCATCGCAGGTCGATCCAAAATCAGTTTTTGCCATCCGCCTAACAAGTAAATACCGATGGGCACAAGGGCACTAAAGAACATGCCTGCCGACATTTTCGTCGTATCGTCCGGTAATTTTTCGATAACGGAAGTGAAGAATTCCCATGGTACGTAAACGACAAAGAAGATCGCCCAAAGCGCCGTAATATACATGCCGCGCGCATAATACAGCACAAGCGGCGTGGTAATCCAAAACCAGAAACGTAAGGCGCTAAATGTATCACCGCCCATTTGAAACACTTGACCGACAAGTGCGATCAGCGTGAGGGTCAGACCCCATAATGCAAACACAGCGCCTTCGCGGTGTACGATTCGTGTCGCGTCATCACGCCAGATAAAGATCAGCGCAGCCAGGATCACGTTTGCCAAAAAATGCGTACTAAGCTTCGTGGAATCCGAAATATATTGCCAGTTGGACGCCACGATCAAAGCGATACCGAGAAGAATCGAAAAAACCCCGACATAACCGATGCCGTGTTTTAAAAGATTGCCGGAGCGGCCTTGTTCATGTGCAAGAATCGCCTCGCGCTGACCTTCAGAGATCAGGTTCGCATCCACCCATTTTTGCAATTTGCGGTGCAAGGACATGAACGCAGTCTAGCGCCCTTATCCTTAACAGAAAAGCCGCTTTATGCGTCCTGCGTTTCCTTGGATTTAGGCAAAGCTTTGGGTGTGGCCGACGGATAGACGAAGACGATTTTGTCGTCTTTAACGTCGATTTTGACCGATCCACCGTCAGCAAGTTTCCCGAATAGCAACTCGTCTGCCAAAGGCTTTTTGACCTGATCCTGAATAAGACGTGACAGCGGTCTTGCGCCCATGGTTGGGTCATATCCTTTTTCGGCCAGATGCGCGCGGGCAGCGTCCGTCATTTCAATGGTCACGTTGCGATCGGCAAGTTGGGCTTCGAGTTGGATGACGAACTTGTCGACGACACGAGCAACTGTTTCCGGTGCCAGCGCTGCGAACGGAACAATCGCATCCAAACGGTTACGGAATTCCGGCGTGAACATTTTATTGATCGCCTCGACATCCTCACCGGTACGCAGATTGCTGCTAAAGCCCATCGGCGCGCGCGCCATATCGGCGGCACCGGCGTTGGTGGTCATGATCAGGATCACATTGCGGAAATCGACGGTTTTGCCGTTATTGTCGGTCAGTTTGCCGTAGTCCATGACCTGCAACAAAATATTATAGATATCAGCGTGGGCCTTTTCGATTTCATCAAGCAAAAGGACGCAATGCGGGTGTTGATCGACAGCATCCGTGAGCAGACCGCCTTGTTCGTAACCGACATAACCTGGAGGCGAGCCAATCAAGCGGGCAACGGCGTGACGTTCCATATATTCGGACATATCGAAGCGTTTGAGTTCAATGCCAAGCGTCTTAGCCAGTTGACGTGCGACCTCGGTTTTACCGACGCCGGTGGGACCTGAAAACAAATAGCTGCCAATCGGTTTTTCAGGGTCACGAAGACCTGCGCGGGACATTTTGATCGCATCGGACAGTGCGACAATGGCCTGATCCTGACCGAACACAAGCGTGCGCAAATCGCGTTCCAGATTGCGGATGACTTCACGGTCGTCTTTGTTGACCGATTTGGGTGGGATGCGGGCCATTAGAGCCACGACGGCTTCGATATCTTCGACACCGATCACGTCTTTGCGATCAGCCTCCGGCAGCAGCATTTGCGCGGCACCCGCTTCGTCGATCACATCAATCGCCTTATCCGGCAATTTACGGTCGTTGATGAATTTAGCCGAGAGCTCCACTGACGCTTTGATCGCCTCGTCCGTGAATTTGAGTTTGTGATGTGTCTCGTAAACCTCTTTGAGGCCTTTTAGAATGCGGATGGAATCATCTAAGGACGGTTCCATGACATCGATTTTTTGGAAGCGGCGCACGAGCGCGCGGTCCTTTTCAAAATGCTGGCGGTATTCTTTGTAGGTGGTCGATCCAATGCATTTGATGGCGCCGGATGATAGAGCGGGTTTGAGCAAATTCGATGCATCCATCGCACCGCCGGACGTAGCACCGGCACCGATCACGGTATGGATTTCATCGATGAACAATAC
>DATCRN010000115.1:0-2367 GCA_036568945.1 Alphaproteobacteria bacterium
AGTGCAACAATAGCACCCATCAGGATCAGGCCAACGTTCAGGCCATCGACACCGACGTGGTAACTGATGCCCAACGAAGTTACCCAAGGAATCTGCTGTTCGTACTGAAAACCATCCGTATTTGGAACAAACTGCCAGAACATCTTGATGGCGAGCACCGCGGAAATGAGCGTCGCGAGCACGGCGATGCCCCGGATGGGCACACGATAATTGCGCGGCACAATCACCAGCACCAATGCCGCGAGTATCGGAATTCCCCAAATATATGTTAAAATGGACGTCGTCATTTATTTCACCAAAACAAGATAGAGAAGCACCGCCACGCCAAAGACAAACAGGAACGCGTAAGTCTGGAGGCTGCCGGATTGCAACTGGCGCAGCATGCGACCGGTCAAATCCGTGGTGCCGCGAATACCTCCGAGGCAGAAAAACTCAATAATCCCCTGATCAATCCCGCTCATGATCGCAGCAATCATGTCATGCGCGCGAATGACGGTGGCTTCGTAAAGTTCATCAAAATAGAACTTGTTCTTCATCCATTTGGCCAGCACACCCAACTTTGCCGGCAACGGATCAGTTTCCGCGTTTTTATAAAGCGAGAAAGCCAGGAAGAAACCAATGACGACTGCTCCAAGCCCGCCGAACATCGGACCGATGTTATGCAACGGTTCGGTAATTTGCTGTCCGATCGAAAGCGCTTCGGCTTGTGAATTGAATTGCGAGGCGTAGTTGTTTGAAATTCCGATGAAACCGCCAACCGCCGCAAACACAGCCAGCGCCAATAGCGGCAAGGTCATCACGGCCGGTGATTCATGCGCATGCGATGCTGCCTTGGACTTCTCTTTGCCAAGGAAGACCACAAAGAACAGACGGAACGTATAGAAGGTCGTCAACGCGGCAACAAAGGCACCAAGAATGAAAAGCCCCACACTCTTTTGCTCCAAGGCTTGGCCAAGAATCGAATCCTTTGAATAGAAACCGCTAAATGGCGGAACACCGCACAAAGCCAGCGTGCCAATCAAGAACGTCCAGAACGTAATCGGCATCTTCTTACGCAGATTGCCCATCTGCCAGATATCCTGTTCGTGATGCATGCCAAGGATGACCGAGCCGGCGCTTAAGAACAGCAACGCTTTGAAAAACGCATGCGTGGTCAGGTGGAACATTGCCGGCGTGGGACCGTTCAAACCGACAGCCATGACCATGTAACCGAGCTGGGACAAGGTCGAATAAGCGATGATACGTTTGATATCGTCCTGCTGTATCGCCATCAACGCCGCCAGCAGTGCCGTGAAAGCGCCAATGTAAGCAATCACATGCAGCGAATCTGCGTTGAGCAAAAAGAAAATGCGGCAAAGCATGTAAACACCGGCGGCCACCATCGTCGCGGCATGGATCAAGGCCGACACCGGCGTGGGACCTTCCATGGCGTCCGGCAACCAAACGTGAAGTGGGAACTGAGCTGATTTACCCGCAGCACCACAAAATACCAGCAGTCCAGCAATGGTCGCGCTGGCTCCGAGCGTCAATGCACCGCTGGAAACACCTGTTTGGAGCACCGTAAAATTGAGCGAACCCAAAATGGCCCAGACCATCAAGATTCCCGCCAGGAAACCAAAATCGCCGAGACGATTGGTAATGAACGCCTTTTTTGCAGCGTCGCCGGCACTCGGCTTTTCAAACCAAAACCCGATGAGCAGATAGCTGGAGATACCCACCAATTCCCAGAAAATAAACATCATCAGGAAATTGTTTGAGAGCACGATGCCTAACATTGAGAACGTAAAGAGACTCAAGCACGCAAAAAAACGGGCCATGCTTGGGTCATCATGCATGTAGCCGTAAGAATAAATGTGAATGGCGCCGCCGACACCCGTGACGATAAAGACCATCATCAGACTCAACGTGTCGAGCTTCAAACCGAAATCGACATTCAGATTGCCCACCGTTAACCAGTTGACGGAGGTTTCTGCATTTACGTGGATGCCGTTGGCCTGAACAAAAACAATCGTCAAAATAAATCCCGTAACGATCGCGCCGATGGAGATCAGACTGCTGATAACCTTGCTTCGCAGCGTAAAAAGCGTGATGAACGCCGCGGAAAACAGCGGCAGGAACAAAATCCACCAGGCAAATGATATGTGTTCTAAGCTCATTTCAGCAAAATTACAGTTTCATCGAGGTCAAATCCTCGACATGAGCGGATTGGCGCCTGCGGAACAGCGCCACGATCAGCGCGAGGCCTACAGCCACTTCAGCGGCCGCCACAGTGATGATGAAAAACACCAGCACCTGGCCATCAAGGTGGTTGTTAAACCGTGAAAAAGACACGAGCGCGAGGTTGGCCGCGTTGAGCATCAGCTCCAG
>DATCRN010000116.1:0-2587 GCA_036568945.1 Alphaproteobacteria bacterium
ATATCGGATAAGGCGGTATCGCCCAGCATAATGGCACCATCTGCCGCTGCGCGGTATCCTGCGATCAATTCAAACAAGGTCGATTTACCGGAACCAGATAACCCAAGAATGGCAGTGACCGTACCTGCCTTCGCTTCAAAACTGATATCTTTCAACACAGGCACGGAAGGATCATAGGCGTATGAGCAATGACGCACCGATAAATGATCCATGCTGTAATCTTTTTTGGTACCGCGGAAATAATACGATTCCTGAATTTTCGGATCTTCAAGAAGTTTATTCATCGCATTCAAATGTGGAATTTCCTGACCGATTGCGGTGTAGTAATTCACCAAAATGGTGACTTCAGCAAAGAAGCGTGACACCCCGGCGATATAGCCAAGTAAGAAACCGATATTGTTAAAGATGTTTACTTCTTTGAGAATAAATACGGTCAGCGCCACACTCATCACTGTGACCATGCCAAAGATTTGCGTAAGCGCGTTAGCGAGCGCTGTTGCCTTTACATAGGCTACCTGCCGCTCGTCACGATCGCTCATAAAGCCGTAAAATTCGCTCTTCAAACGGTCTTGCTGGTTGGATTGCTTCACCAAGCGGATGGCGTAAAGAATGTCCGCAAATAGCCCATTTGCCTTCATATCAAAGGTGCGGCGTTGATCGGCAATACGGTGCATCCGACGCTGCATGTAGGTCATGATTGGCCATAGGCAGGCAGCCGCCACCATAATCGCAATGGTAAGCACAGGATCGAGGAAGAAGATAACACCGAGCACCATGCAAATACGCAAAATGCACACGACCGAACTTTGCGAAAAATTCAGAATGTTTGAAACGGCAGTTGCGAAACCGGAGAAAATATAGCTGATTTCTCCCAGCTTATTTCCCGCGAAAAAACTTGCATCGCAGGTGAGTGTATAATCGGTTGTGAATCGGCGCAGATTGGCAGCAAAGCGTACATCCAAAACAGATGTGAAAACTTTTTGTAGATACTCAAGACCAAAATTGAGAAGCGACAGGCTGACCATCACGCATGCGATCAAAACAATCGGTCCATATTTGTAATCGCCGATGATTGGCAGATGCGACAAGAAGTCAGGTTGCAGCCAATGCGCGGGCACGATGCTCATATCGCCGCCCGTGATCACCTGCATGAAAATGACGCCCAAGAGCACGCGCGCTGATGTGATTGCCGCCATGGAATTGCCGAACACAAGCAGCAATCCCATCAGCCAACGTTGCTGATGCAGATTGGATCTGAAAATCCGCCCCGTAGGCGATTTCAAAAAAGTGACAAAAGCGCCCAAAACAGGCAGCTTTTTCAACACGTTCAGCATTTCACATATCCGCTAAAAAACCGGGCGCATTTTGCGTTATTAAGCGTTTTCCGTCCAGAAAAGACTTTCCCTGCCGCAATCAATTGTTTTACAACGCTTTTATGCCAAACACGCGCCTCATCGCCCGCCTTGACGTTAAACCTCCCAATTTGATCAAAGGCGTCAATTTAGAAGGCGTCCGTAAGGTTGGTGACCCGCACGAATTCGCCCTTCGTTACTATAATGAAGGCATTGATGAGATTCTTTATATGGACGCGGTGGCAACGCTTTATAACCGCAACTCCCTCGCTGACTTAGTCAAAGCGACCGCGGCCGATGTTTTCATCCCTATGACCGTAGGTGGTGGAATCAAGACCTTGCAGGATGTTGAAACCATGCTGCGCGCAGGTGCGGATAAAGTCGCGATGAATACGGCTGCCATCCACAACCCGCAAATCATTACCGACATCGCCGAGCGTTTTGGATCGCAATGCATGGTGTTATCTGTCGAAGCCAAGCGCACAGGTCCCCAGGCATGGGAAGCGTACACGGATTTAGGCCGCGAAAAAACCAGCAAGGATGCCGTTGTCTGGATCAAAGAGGCGGTCGAGCGCGGTGCGGGCGAAGTGCTCCTGACATCCGTCGATCATGAAGGCACGCTTAAGGGATTTGATATCGAACTTACGCAGGCCGTTGCCACGCAAATTCCTGTGCCCGTCATCGCATCAGGCGGGATGGGTAGCTTAGATAATTTGATCGATATCATTCAAAAAGGCCATGCCGATGCAGCGGCCATGGCACATGTGCTTCACTTCAATAAAGTTTCTGTGGCTGACATGCGGATGGCTGCACGCGCAGCCCACATCCCAATGCGGGAGGTGGCATGAGCAAAATCGTGATCACCGATTATGGTGTCGGCAATTTGTTATCGATTTTACGTGCATTTGAACATTGCTGCGATGATGTGATGCTCGAAAAAAATCCAGCAGCGATAAAGGATGCAACACATTTGGTCGTCCCTGGTGTCGGCGCCTTCGCGTCCTGCGTACAGGCGATGAAAGATCACGGGTTCGAACAGCCGATCCGTGATCATATTGAAGCCGGAAAACCAATGTTGGGCGTTTGTGTCGGCATGCAGATGTTGTTTGACGATAGCGATGAATTCGGCACGCATGCCGGTTTAGGCGTTATTCCTGGTCATGTAACGCGCTTGCCGGAACAAGGCCGTACGGGCAGTCATAAAATTCCCAATATTGGCTGGGAAAAACTTATTC
>DATCRN010000117.1:0-2638 GCA_036568945.1 Alphaproteobacteria bacterium
GGGTTATGCCGGTAATGACACGCTCTATGGCCTAGAGGGTAACGATACATTATATGGCCAAGGTGATAATGATGTACTCTACGGCGGTAACGGAGACGATACATTATACGGCGGAGATGGTAATGACCAACTGCGCGGAGAAGGCGGTAATGATGCTATGTATGGCAATCTTGGCGATGATGACTATTTTGTCGATAGCATTTGGGACACAGTTTTTGAAAACACGGGCGAAGGTACGGATACGATTTGGGCAAGTGTTAATTATTCCATATCCAACACAAGTTATGTTGAAACCATTCGCACCGGATCCATCAGCTCAACTTATGCCGTCAATCTTACCGGCAACAGTTCTAATAATAATGTCTACGGTAATGCCGGCAATAATGTTTTAAAAGGCCACGGTGGCGATGACAACATAAAAACTTTTGGCGGTACCGATACCATGATCGGTGGCAATGGCGCCGATAAATTCTACTTCAACGTTCTGGATGGCCAAGTCAGCACTGTGACCGACTTCACTTACAGCGGAACAGATCATGATATCATTGATGTGGGTGGTATACTGGAAGGCGCGACACAGGCTGCGATTAATAATTTTGTGAAATTTAGCACATCCGGCGCAACCACAACCATGAAGATTAATGCCAATGGCGCAGGATCTGACTGGGTAACGGTGGGGTACTTCACAGATACCACCATTGCCGGCAAAACCGCCGCGCAATTGGCTAGCACCGGTCACCTCGACTGGAACTAAGACCGTTTAAAAAGATTACAAACGCCTCATGCCCTGCTAAGAACAGGGCATGAGTTTTTTTATCGGCCCCATTCGCATTGATGATCCTGTACTTCTCGCGCCTATGTCGGGCGTGTCGGATTTGCCGTTCCGTCGTCTGGTAAAATCATTTGGTGCGGGCCTGGTATTTTCAGAAATGATTGCGAGTCGCCCCAGCATCGAACAGTATCGCGGGTCGCCCAAAGCCAGCCGCGATTACGCCGATGAATTCCCGATGGCCGTGCAGCTGGCAGGATGTGAGCCCGACATCATGGCGGAAGCCGCCCGCATTCATGAATCGCGCGGGGCTGCGATTATTGACATTAATTTTGGCTGCCCTGTTAAAAAGGTCGTCACCAATTTTGCAGGATCGGCGCTGATGCGCGATGAAAAACTCGCGACCGAAATTATGGCCACGGTTGTTAAAGCTGTGAAGGTTCCTGTCACCGTCAAAATGCGTTTGGGCTGGGATGAAAATTCCATGAATGCGCCGCGTCTTGCAAAAATCGCGCAGGATGTCGGCATCCAAATGGTGACTGTGCATGGCCGCACACGCAACCAGCTCTATAATGGCGCAGCTAATTGGGATGCCATTCGATCCGTCAAAGACGCGATCACCCTACCCCTCATTGTGAATGGCGATATCACCAACGCCGCGAAGGCCGATGAAGCCTTAAACTTATCCGGTGCCGATGGCGTGATGATTGGGCGCGGCACCTATGGCAAACCATGGCTCGTGCGTCAAATCATGGACCATGTTAAAAATAAAAAAATTCTGCCTGATCCTACCTTACAGGAACGCGCAAACATCATTCAGAAACATTACGATGCGCTTTTAAGCCATTACGGCGTGCATAACGGCAATCAAATCGCGCGCAAACATATTGGCTGGTATGTGGGTGGATTGCCCGGCGCCGATGACATGCGCGGACGCATCAACCGTATGGATGATCCTGTGTATGTAAAATCGGAATTACAAACCTACTTCGATGGAATGTTGGATTATGCCCAAGCGGCTTAAACTGATGGTACTCGTAATGCTGCTTGCTTTCATCGCCCTTGCTTGCGCCATTGAATATGCGGATAGACATCCTTTGAACGATGCGCAGATCGAATCTTCTCGCGGCCGCTAACTGCATACAACGGTACTAATTCCCCCAAAGCCTTTGAAATCATGGCATTCTGTTGCAACGCTTTTTAGAAAAAGAATGTAAACAGGGTTATGAATGTCATCGAATACCAAGTCTGCCATCCCCGCTGAAAACGCGCGCGTGTTGCTGATCGAAGAACATGCGAGCAATGTCATGATCACGCGCAAAGTGCTCGAGCGTTTTGGCATTCAAAATGTCCATATCGCTTCCAATGGCACAGTGGGGCTTAATATGCTGCATCAAAGCCGCCCGGATTTGATTTTGATGGATTGCACCATGCCGGGTCTGGATGGATATGACGCCACCAGGCTTATCCGCATGAAGGAAAATGAAAGCGGCGCTTCTGCTCCCATACCCATCATTGGTCTTACCGCTAACACATCGGACACGGCAAAAAATAATTGCGCCTTGGCTGGTATGAATGGGTGCGCACATAAACCGATCGATCCTGTTGAAATGCACCGCTTGCTATCCGAATATATTCAATTGCGCGGCTATAAATTGCCTGAAGTTGAAGATATGCAAGTTGCATCGGATGACCGCATTGATCTACGTGTTGTTGCGCAATTCGCCCGTGCGGGGCGCGAGCCGCTGGAAATGCTGGTCACCGCCTATATTGAAGAATCGAGTGAACTCCTGAAAACGTTGCGCAAAGCTTATTTTGAAGGCGATGCTTTAAAATGGGCGCAGACCATTCATACCCTACGCGGCGCAT